>JAJXVI010000626.1 GCA_021782195.1 bacterium
GTCGAGCTTTGAGGAATCAGGTTGTGGTCTTCGCCGATCCCGTGGAAGGGACTCCGGCTGCAGCGGCGCTCGTCCGTGCAGCCGTGCTGACGGCGGCCGTGCCGCCGGAAACCGTCGTCTCGGGAACGGGAGCGGTTGTCGACATGGCCGGGCTTGCGCCACCGTCGTTATTGGAGATCACGCCGCCCGCCGCGGTCGATCCGGTCTGGATCGTGTCGGTGGTGCCGCCGGTGTTGTCGGCGTTGTTGTTCCTGTGACATCCAATCGTTACGGCCGCTGCCAGCGCGGCTGCCACGACCGGAACGAGACCTCGTCGCATGAGTCCTCCGTTTGCGTCTGCCGAAAGGCGAGGGAGCAACTCTTGCGCCGCTTTTGTCGACCGGTTGCGGCTGCTGGCGGGTCCTCTGAATGCGCAGGTGGAGGTTTTTCGTAATGACCGAGAGATACGCACCACACATGTTCGCCATCCTCCGCATCGTGGCCGGGCTGATGTTCGCGATGCACGGAAGCCAGAAGCTCCTGGGCTGGCCGCCGGGCGGTCCAGCAACGCTGTCTCCGCTCATGAGACTCGGAGGCATCATCGAATTGGTGGGCGGCCTTCTGATCGCCATCGGCCTTTTCACACGTGTCGCTGCGTTCTTTTCATCGGGCGAGATGGCGGTGGCTTACTTCATGGCTCACGCACCGCACGGGTTCGTGCCGTTGCAGAACAGGGGCGAGCTGGCAGTGGTCTACTGCTTTCTCTGGCTCTTCGTGGCCATGCACGGAGCAGGGGTCTGGAGCGTGGAATCGCTCATCCAAAGTAGAAGAGCAGTGCCCGCGTGAGGACGCAAAGCCCCGCTGCCGCGGCGAAGGCCAGGTCCAATTGCATCCAGTAGCGAAAGCGCGGCGCCGCGCGCTTGCCGAAGCGGATGGCAATGACCGCCACGGCCCAGGCGAAGAGAATCGGGCCCAGCGGATTGAGCGCGTTTGCTTCGGACACCGACCCGCGGCCGATCGCGGCAAAACTGCGCGTCAGGCCGCAGCCGGGGCATTGCCGATGCAGCAGGATCACACTCCAGCAGAGAGGCGTCGTCGCCAGCGTCGTGCGCGGAATCCAGGCGGCGATCAAAGCTGCCACGATTGCGGCCGACGCGAGAGCCAGCGCAATGCGATCTCCCATCGGCGTGCGGGACGCTGTTTGCATGGAACGTGAATTGTCTCAGGTTCGGCGTCGATTCGAACTTTGCACGTTGGGAACCGCAGCGCTGCCTGAACGCATGCGGCGTGACGTTCGCCATTCGAACTAGAACGTCGACAGCCGAACATTCGCAGTGGCCGCCGATCTGCCGATGAGGAGAACAGTATGACCACACAGAAACCCGACCCGAACTGTCCGTACTGCCATGGTTCAGGAGTGATCAACCTTACCGCGCCGTTTCTCGACCGCATCGACGAGTCGACTACTGCCTGCCGCTGCGTGTCGGAGAAACCATCGGTCGATCCCTCCGAAGAGGACACGCTCGTCATCAAAGGCGAGTGCTGAGTACTGAGTGCTGAGTACTGAGTGCTGAGTACTGAGTGCTGAGTGCTGAGTTTAACGGGCATGAGTCATGGGTAACCGCCCTGACTCAGGACTCAGCACTCAGGACTCGGGACTTCGGATTCCTCACGCGTCGACAACAGAAAAAGGGCCGGCGACGAGCGCCGGCCCCGACCGGACGAGTGTGAAGCGTTCAAGGCCGAATTGAGAGGTGGTCCTCGACGCGCGTCACACCTGGAGCAGCCCATGCCGCCTCGAGCGCGTCTTCATGCTCGGCCCAGGAGCGGACTCTGCCGCGGAGAATGACGCGGCCTTCGGTCGTCTCGACCGAGATGTTCTTCGCGTCCAGCTCCGCATTGCGGCGCATTGCGGCCTCGATCTTCTCCTTGACTTCGGCGGCATGCAGTCGCGGAACGACGACGACGTTGTTCGTCAGTCCGCGCACGCCGAGGAGATTGCGCACCGTGTCTTCCGCCGCACGCTTCTGGTACATCCACTCGACCTCGCCTTCCAGCGTGAGCCATCCGCGGGCGACGGTGACTTTCACCTTCTCCTTCGGGACGGCCACGTTCCAGTCGAGGGCGCTCAGCGCACGCTGGGCGACGTCGGCGTCGGTCGGCGTGTGCAGGTCGAGGGCCTTGACTTCGATGTCGTTCGCGACAGCCTCCACCCCGGAGACGCGCTTCACCGCTTTCTCGGCCTGCCACTTCTCCGAGTAGCTTTCGACCACGCCCGTGAGGGTGACGACTCCATGGTCCGCGGTGACACCGATCTTCGACGCATCGAGACTGGGTTCCCACTCCAGCTCGTCCAGCACATCATGCTGCAGGTCCTTGTCGGCCTTCATTGGGACCTCCAAATGCCCCTGGTGGAAGCTACGTCAGACGGGGCACGCGCGGGATGGCGCCGCTCACGAAACGTAAGCAATCGGGATCACATCCCACCCGCCCGCGCGGTTCCGCGGTTGCGCGGTTACGCGGTGTTCGACTCCACGGGCAGCGAGATCAGTGAGACACCGCCTGCTCAGTCAGCCGCGGAGCGAACGAACGCGCAAACACTGCGCAACCGCGCAACCGCGGAACCGGTGGCCGGGGGGGAGATCAGTTCACTCCGACGAGATTCTTATCCTCGACGTGTTCTTCGATGCTGGCCTTGCGGATGACGGTGAGCACCGGGCATTGAGCGAAACGCGTGATGCGCTCGGTCGTGGTGCCGATGACGGTCGCCTCGTGGAAGAACCGG
>JAJXVI010000627.1 GCA_021782195.1 bacterium
TGCCTCTCCACCACAGGCAGACCGGAAGATCCGGGTGCAGAAGCGGTTCCACGACGCCTTCGAGCGATGCCATCTGCGTCAGTCCCACACGCAACGTGACCTGCTCGCACGCGATGATGCGTCGGCTTCCCTCGCTGCGCGTGTGAAGTTGTGACGTGGCTTGAAGAGGAGCGTCAGCTTCTTCTTCCTTCACGATGTGGATGGCCCGGCAGGGGTGTTGCCAGACCAGACCTGGCAGGGTGTCTTCAGCCTGGGCCGCGGTTTCCGTGTCGGCCGAGAACATCACCAGGTTGGCCCTGGCGGTCCGCACGATTGCCCCTCCCAGATTTAGCGTGTCTTCTTCGTCGAGCCACGCGCGAGCCAGATCGGAGATGACGCCTTCGGCGCCGGTCGCGCCGGACGTGGGCGCGGTGAGCGTGGGATTCGAGAGCGGGGGAGTCTGCATCAGAAGCGCCTCCATCGTCGACCGTCTTGTTCGAGCAGTTGTCGTGCCTCGGCCGGTCCCCATGTTCCGGCCTCGTAGTTCGCGAAGTTTTGCGGACGTTCGTTCTTCCAGGCCTCCTGGACGGGGGCGAACAGAGTCCACGACGCTTCTACCCAGTCATAGCGTGGAAACAGCGTACCGTCTCCCAGCAGTGCGTCGAGGATGAGCCGTCCGTATCCGTCGGTTGTCGGGCCGCCGAAAGCAGTCCCGTAGTGCATGTCCATGCGTACGGGGCGCAAGATCATGTGAGGGCCGGGCAACTTGGCTTCAAAGCGAAGGGAAATGCCTTCATCCGGCTGGATGCGGATGACCAGCGCGTTGTCCTCGACGTCGCTCTGCGGACCGTCGGCAAACAGCAGGTGCGGGAGCTTGCGGAAGCTGATTGCCACCTCGGAAAGCTTGTGAGAGAGACGTTTGCCTGATCGCACGTAGAACGGCACGCCTGCCCAGCGCCAGTTGTCAATCGTGAGCTTGACGGCGGCAAAGGTTTCTGTTGGCGAATCCGCGGCCACGCCGGTTTCCTCGCGATAGCCCGGGACTGCAGTTACATGAACCCAGCCCCTGCCATACTGGCCACGCACGGCCGACGTGCGCGCGCTTTCAGCGTCAAATGGCCGAATTGCGCGTACCAGTTTGACCGTCTCGTCGCGGACCGGATTTGCCTTGAACGACGCCGGTGGTTCCATGGCGACGATGCTGAGCACCTGCATCAGGTGGTTCTGGATCATGTCTCGCAGTGCACCCGACTCCTCGTAGTACGCGCCGCGCTTCTCCACGCCAAGACTCTCAGCGACCGTGATCTGCACGTGGTCGATGTAGCGTCGATTCCAGACGGGCTCGAACAGCAGGTTGGCAAACCGTAGCGCGAGGACGTTCTGTACAGTCTCCTTGCCCAGGTAGTGATCGATGCGATACACCTGGTCTTCGCGAAACGCCCGTCCCACGTCGCGTTGCAGGGCGCGCGCCGACGCGAGGCTGCGACCGAACGGTTTCTCGATGATGATGCGCACCCAGCCTTGCAACGCTTTTGCGTCTGCGTCACCGGCGCTCGGGTCGAACGCGTCGCGAGAGAGGCCGGCCTTCCCGAGGCCGTTGATGATGGTGGAAAATGCGCTGGGGGGCACGGCCAGATAGAACATGCGGTTGCCGCACGTGCCACGCACCGCGTCAAGTTCGACGAGCCGCTTGCCGAGTGCGGTGAAGCTGCCGGGGTCAGAGTAGTCGGCGGGTTGGTAGAAGAGCCCTTTCGCAAACGACTCCCAGAGCGGACCGCTGACGTCTTCTCCTTCTTTCTCCAGCGCCTCCTTCGTGCTCTGACGGAAGGCGTCGTCGGACATGTCGGTACGTGCAAGCCCGAGAATGGTGAACCCGGTTGGCAGATGTCGGGACCGTGCCAGTCCAAACAGGGCCGGAAGCAGTTTGCGGTAGCACAGGTCACCGGAAGCGCCCGCGATGACCATGATGCAGGGTTCGGGTGTGCGTTCGACGCGCATGCCGAGGCGCAACGGATTGACGACTTCGTGCGGGTTGTCGACAGTGAGCAAGAGAACCAGCCCCCAGGAGAGAATCGTGGTGTCACCCGAGGCGTCAGATGACAACACGAACCCTCTTGTCCACGGGGGTGTAGACTTCCTTCTGCATACGTTTCCTGTGGCGGTTTGCAAGGGCCGAGGTGCTGGGGGGTCGATGCAGGATCCAGATTCGTGGGACTGGCGGTTGACAAAGTAACAGGGGTGTTATATAGTACTGTTCGTGCCAGCGACGTCACGCTGGTCCCTCGTGTTCATCACAATCTGCGGAGATGGCGGAACTGGTAGACGCGTACGTTTGAGGGGCGTATGGGCAACCGTGAGGGTTCGAGTCCCTCTCTCCGCACCACGACAGGGTCTGTTTTCGAGCAGGCCTTTTTTGTTTTCTCGAGGCCTGCCGCACAGTGGCGCACCCACTGCACCCACTGCACCCACTGGAGTTGCGGAACACCGGGCGTTTGCTTGCGAACTGCGGTCTTCCCATTGTCGGAGCCTCTTGAACCCGTTGCGGCGGGGTTGCGGCGGGGTTGCGGCGGGGTTGCGGCGGGGTCGAGGAATGGCGAGGGTTTGCCGCGAACAAGAACCTGTGATGCCGTTGTCAGCTCGGGGAGGGGATGGGGCACGGGAACGCGGTCTGGCTGCAGCGTCCGGTGCGAATGCGGTTCGTGACGCGAGGTTGCTGCGCGCTGCTTTCTTCATCCCACTTTTCGAGGTCTGCACCTTGCTGAGAACCCACGTGTCGTG
>JAJXVI010000017.1 GCA_021782195.1 bacterium
TGTTCGTGCTTCAGAATGCTCCATTTTCACTCGAAATGCAAGGTCTGCAGGTGAGCTGGGAACCGGGCGCACCTGCCGCAGCGCGCTTCTTCGGGCAGTCGTCCGGGGACAACGAGGAGGCGCCCGACCTTCCCGCGGTGCGCCCGAACCTGGAGGTGCACACGTGGGAATTCACCTGGGAAGAGACGGCCAGCCTGGGATGTCTGGCGATATTCAACGAAGAACACTTCGAGCGCGCCACCATCGAACGGCTGCTGGCCCATTACCTGCGATTGCTCGAAGCGGTGATCGCCCACCCGGATGCCCCGCTCTCCCATCTCCTGGATCGCACGGCGACGCAGGTGGCGTGATGCTTGAGTCCGAATGGCGCTTCCTTGCTTTGAGTGAAGATATCATAAAGGACTTTACGTCCGCATCTCGCGGCATTCCAGAGATGTTGCCTGACGTTCGTGTTTTTTGAAGCGGCGTTGATCGGCTTGACCTGGTGTGGCGCGGAACTTCTGACGGAAGACACGCCGGCTGTTCGCACCGTCCGAACGGTGTTTGAAGAGGTTAAGTGGCTTCTTACCGCGCAGGACGAAGCATCGGAATCCGACCTCTGGCCTCGCACTCCGGCGAGCGACCCCGCACCGGTCGTCCACGATCACGCAAGCGCGGTGGCAGTGCGAGAGCACTACAAGGACGCGAGCGTGGTGACCGTCGGCGCGATGGCGCTTGCAAAGGTCATTCCAGTGGCGGGTATTCCGGGTTTTGCGTCCTACGTGTACGGGATGGGACCGCACGTACGGAAGGTTCTCCAGGACGTGCGTGACAGTGGCGACGTCACCGTGGACAGCCTTTTTCTACTGGCCGATGCCCTGGCGCTGCTTTCTCACAGTTACCTTGCTGCTGCTTTCAGCCTCTACTTGATTCAGGAAGGCAAACTCGCCGTGGTTCGTGCCAAGGATACCAGCATGAAACACGTGCGGCACCTTTTTACAGAGCTTCCTGAAAGCGTGTCCGTACTCGTGAACGGCAGTGAGCGTCTGATGCCACTGCAGTCTCTCCAGCGTGGCGACCGCGTCGTTCTTCACGCGGGACAGGTCATTCCGGTCGATGGCGTCATCGAGGAGGGTTCTGGCGGCATCGACCAGCACGTGCTCACCGGAGAGTCGCAACTCGTTGAAACCAGCCCGGGCGACTCGGTTTTCGCCAATACGGCCCTGACCAGCGGACGGATCGTGGTGACCGTCGAGAAGTCCGGACCGGAGACCACGGCCAATCAGGTTGCGCAGATTCTATTCCGATCCGTGGACCACAAGTCCGAGCTCCAGTTGCGGGGAGAAGCGTGGGCCGACCGTCTTGTCCGGCCCATGTTCTATTCCTCGGTTGCGCTGCTGCCGTTCCTCGGGCCGGTCTCGACGTCGGTGTTCATCAACGCGCACATCGGCATGCGGATTCGCATCCTTGCGCCGATGAGCACCCTCAAGCACATCAGCGCCGCGTCCCGGAAAGGCATCCTGGTCAAGGATGGCCGGGCCCTGGAGAAGTTTCTCGAAATCGACACCATCCTGTTTGACAAGACCGGTACCCTCACCAGCAACGAGCCCGAGGTGGTCGAGGTCAACTCCGCGGGCCGTCTCACAGTAGAGGAGATCGTGCGTTACGCGGCCATTGCCGAGCAGAAACTGTCGCATCCCATTGCGCGCGCCATTGTTCAGAAGGCGCGCGCAATGGATCTCGACTGGCCCGATTTGAGCGATTCGAACTACACCGTCGGCTACGGCATCAAGGTTGTCTGTGATGGAGAGACCATTGAGGCCGGAAGCCTCCGTTATCTCGACAGGGAGGGTATCGAGCTGCCCGCGGCCCTGACCGAACAGATTGACGGTGACCGGAACCTCGTCTTCATCGTGCTCAATGGGGAGGTGGCCGGCGCGCTGCAACTCAAGCCGTGCCTGCGCCTCGACATGGCCGGTCTCATCGCGCGTTTGAGAGCGCAGGGGATACGCCACCTGGCGATCGTTTCCGGTGATAGCGAGGCTCCTACCCGTTTGCTGGCCGAGCAGCTCGGAATGGACGAGTATTTTGCGGGCGTCCTGCCCCAGGACAAAGCCGAAATCGTGAGGCGACTGCAGGCCGAAGGCCGAAAGGTCTGCTTTGTCGGTGACGGGATCAACGATGCGATTGCGCTCAAACACGCCGACGTTTCCGTTTCTCTTGCCGGCGCTCACAGCATCGCGCGTGACATGGCCGAGATCGTGCTCATGGATGGACACGTAGGAGGACTCGGACACCTTCACGAGATCTCCACGCAACTCGAGCGCGACCTCCAACAGAGTCTTCGCTACAGCCTGGCTCCCGGGGGCATCAACCTGCTCGGGGCTTTTCTGCTACATTTCAATACCCTGACGTCGTTGCTGGTAAATGCGACGTTCGGAATCGCGGGGGCGATGAACACACTTCCCGAACCCGAGACACCCGGCGACAGGAGCCCGGGTCACGATTGATTGCCTGCAGAGAGAGAGCAAGATGACAGAGATGGACCACGGCGTCGAGCCCATTGCCATTATCGGGATGAGTTGCCGTTTTCCCCACGGCGCCAACACTCCGGCAGCCTTCTGGGACCTTCTCGTGTCCGGCCAGGACGCCGTCGGGGAGATTCCTTCGACTCGCTGGAACAAGGCCGCGTACTACGACGCCGACGCTTCTGCGGCGGGCAAGATGTACACCACGCGCGGCGGTTTCATGGATGTCGCCATCGACCGTTTCGACGCGACTTTCTTTGGCATCTCCCCGCTGGAAGCCGCATCCATGGACCCCCAGCAGCGCATTCTTCTCGAGTTGAGCTGGGAGGCGCTCGAGGATGCCGCCATCGATCCGGAAACACTGCGCGGTGGCGGTGCCGGTGTCTTTATCGGGGTCTCGACGGTCGACTACTCCCAGACGTGCGTTCACGACAACATCGACCAGGTGACCAGCTATGCGCTCACCGGCACATGCTATAGCGCCACGGCCGGACGCATTTCGTACATCCTCGGTTTGCAGGGACCGAGTCTCGCCATCGACACTGCGTGCTCGTCGTCGCTGGTGGCCATCGACAACGCCTGCGCCTACCTGAGACTTCGCAAGACCGGCCTCGCGCTGGCCGGGGGTGTCAATCTCATGTTGAGTCCCCACATGCAGATCTGCCTGACGAAACTCCAGGCGCTCTCGCCTGAGGGCAGGTGTCGCTCGTTCGACGCCGGTGCCAGTGGTTACGCGAGAAGCGAAGGCGGGGGCCTGGTCGTCCTGAAGCGACTGAGTGACGCCCGCGCCGACGGTGACCGCGTCCTTGGCGTGATCCGCGGCTCCTTCGTCAACCAGGACGGAGAGAGCCCCGGCATTTCGGCCCCCAACGGGAAGGCGCAGGAGAGGGTGATCCAGTCCGCGTTGCACGAGGCCTGCCTGGACGCCGCCGACATCGACTACATCGAAGCGCACGGGACCGGCACCCGCGTGGGCGACCGCACGGAAGTCACGGCCATCGGCGCCGTCATGCGATCACACCGCGACACCGCCGGACCGTTGATGATCGGGTCTGTCAAGTCCAACATCGGCCACCTCGAGGCCGCATCTGGCATTGCAGGACTGATCAAAGTCATCCTGTCCATGCGGCACGGCTTGATTCCGGGAAACCTGCACTTCGAGACGCCGAACCCCACGATTCCATGGGAAGAGATCCCTGTCCGCGTCGTGGATCGGCACACCCCGTGGCCGAAGAACGGTCGCTTGCGGCGCGCGGGCATCAGTTCCTTCGGCTTTGTCGGCACCAACGCGCACCTGATCCTCGAGGAGCCACCGGTCTCCGAACCCGTCGCGCCCTCTTCGGACCGGGCCTGGCATACGTTGCCTCTGTCGGCGCACAGCGCGGACGCTCTGCGAGCGCTTGTTCGTCGCTATCAAGCCTGGATTCGCGCCGGTCTTCCCGGTGGCGACGCAGGCGATGTCGCAACGGATGTGCCCCTGGCCGACGTGTGTGCGACCGCCGCCACCGGGCGACGTCACTTTGAGTTTCGGACCGCGGCCTGCGGACGAGATCTGACGGAACTTGATGACCGACTGAGCGAGGTGCACGACGATGACGCGATTGAACGCGTTCGCAAGGACACCCGGGTCGTGTTTCTCTACACCGGCCAGGGATCTCAATATTTCGGCATGGGGCGGCAGTTGTATCAAACGCAGCCGGTCTTCCGCGCGGCCCTCGATCGCTGTGAGGCGTCCTACCGTGAGATTGAGGGAACGTCTCTGCGTGCCCTGCTCTACGGCGAGGACGCCGACGCGGAACAGCTCCACAACACCCGTTTCACGCAACCGTTGCTCTTCTCCATCGAATATGCACTGACGCAACTGTGGCTTTCACGTGGCGTGCAGCCCGCAGCGTGCGCCGGCCACAGCGTGGGTGAATATGCCGCCGCGTGGCTGGCCGGCGTCCTGTCCTTTGAGGATGCGCTGCGACTGGTGACCGTCCGTGGCAGGTTGATGGCCTCGGCGCCAGGCCACGGCCTCATGGCCGCCGTGTTCGCGCCGGTTGAGGAAGTTACGCCGCTGGTCAACGGCCGCGTTGCCATCGCGGCGCACAACACGCGGACGAACGTGGTCATCGGGGGATTTCACGACGCCGTCGTGGCGGTGCTCGAACAACTGGACGCGCGCGGCATCGCGCACCAGCCGCTTACGGTTTCACACGCCTTTCACTCGGCGCAGATGGACCCGGTACTCGACGCGTTCCGCGCGGCTTTTGACGGAGTCACGCTGCGAGAGCCTCAAATTCCCCTGATCTCAAACCTGACGGCGCAACCGGCCCGTCCCGGCGAGTTGTGTTCAGCCGACTACTGGGTGCGCCACCTGCGCGGTGCGGTGCGCATGAGCGAGTCGCTCACCTGGTTCGGCAGCGAAGGCTACGGAATCTTCCTGGAGGTCGGACCGAAGCCGGTGCTGCTCTCCTTTGCCGAGGAAGTGCTGGGAACGGGCATCTGTGGCGTGCCCTCGATGAAGCCGCGCGTTCCCGATGAGGCGACGCTCTCGGAGTCGCTCGGGCAGCTCTACCGCGCCGGACTGGACTTGAACTGGCCTCGGCCCGCAAGAAAGATCTCCCTTCCCACCTACCCGTTCTCCGGTTCCCGCCACTGGATCGACTCACCCCGTACGCAGCCCGTCTCTCCACCGGTTGCCACCGATGCGGCTTCTCCGCTGGGTCGGCGCATGACAACCGGTGCTCTTGCTGACACCGTGATCTTCCAGATGGACCTCCGGCCCGGCGCGCACTATTTCTTCGCCGAGCACGTCATTCTCGGCGTCGAGACCGCCCCCGGCGCGGCTCTCCTGGGATGGATCTGGCTGGCTGCACGCGACCTGTTTGGCGATGAGCCCTGCCAGTTAACGGATATCACGCTGATGCAACCGCTCATCCTGCACGACGTCGACCGCGTTGGCCAGATCATCGTGCGCGACCTGGGCACGAGGCGATGTGCCTTCGCGTTCCAGAGCCGCGAAGCGGAAGACGAGCAGGCCTGGATCACACACTGTCAGGGCACGATCACGCGCGACGCGTTCACGCCGCCGGCGTCCGCGCCGCCCGAGCTTGCGTGCGACTTCCAGCTAACGGGCCAGGAATTCTATGCCGGCATGGAGGCCCTGGGCTACCACTACGGTCCGCTGTTCCGTGGGATCCAGGAGGTCGCGGCGCCGCGCATCGGCACTGACGCGATCTGCGCGTGGCGTTGTGCCGAGCGCGAGACGCGTACGAGAGACTGGTGGATCACGCCCCACGATCTTGACATCGTGTTTCAATCGCCGGCCGTGGGGCTCCTGAAGGATTCGTCGTCCTCGCTGGCTCCTGACCACATTCACGTCCCATTCTACATCAAGCGTCTGGCGGTCCTCAGGCCCCTCGTTCCGGGCGACTATCTCATCCGGTGCCGCACCCACGCGGTCGACGACGCCCGCGCGCAGGCCGTGGAGAGCTCAATGGAAGTGCGCAACGAGGCGTCTGAGCTCTGTCTCGTGGTGGAGGGATTCGCCAGTTCCCCTATCTCGCGGCAATCGTTGGTGCGGAATGAGCGCAGGGGACGTTTGAGGCGGCTCGTGTACCACGAGGAATGGGTGTCGCTCCCCCTGGTGCCACCTGCGAACCGGACTGATCGGACGTGGCTGCTCTTCACCGACGGCCAGGGCACCTGTGACGGGCTGGTGCGTGGCCTCTCGGAGAGCGGAGCCGTGCACCTGCTGTCCACCGACGGGCCGGACTGGCCGCAACAATACGCGCGGGCGCTTGAACAGATGGAGGCCCGTGCGAGTGTTGGCGTGGTGCTGTTGATGGCAGGTTCGCCGGCCCTTCTCGAGCCGCCAGGCGTTGCCGCAGTAGAACGTGTCGTCGCCCATCGCCTTCGCACCGTGCTGGAGGTGACGCAGAGCGTGCTCGCGGGCTCCCGTCGCGGCCGCCTCTACCTCGTCACGGCAGGTGCCTGCACGACGGTCGATGACGACGGACCGGCCTCGTTCGGCAGTGCGGGCGTGGAGGGGTTCGCCGCCGCCGCACAGGCCGAGCATCCGGAGTGGGGCGTTACCCACATCGACGTCTCTGCAATCGTCGACGAGAAAGAACTGCGCCAGGTGGCCGCGGAACTGCGTGCGAACAGCGTGGAAATGAGGGTTTGCCTGCGACGCGGGCAGCGCTACGTCTCACGATTGCGTCAATGGCGTGCCGCGAGCGGAACCCAGAGGGCGGCATCCTTGCCCGAGTCGTTCACACTTGACGTGGGCCACGATGCCGATCTGGGCGACTTCCGACTGATTTCCAGCGAACGTCGGAGTCCGGGACCAGACGAGGTCGAACTGGAGGTGGTTGCCGCCGGGTTGAACTTCAAGGACGTCTTGAGAGCGCTCGGCGAACTGCGCGACACCGCCTCCCGTATCGGGGGAGAGTCGGCCGGTGTCGTCACGCGGGTCGGGAGAAACGTGGTCGATCTCAAGTGCGGTGACGCCGTCGTGGCGTGGGACATGGCCGGCGGGGCTTTCAGCAGCCACCAGACCGTGCCGCGCCGTTTCGTCCGCATCAAACCCGACCGTCTGTCGTTCGAAGAAGCCGCAAGCGTCCCGATTTCGTGGATGACGGCGTGGTACGGTCTTTTCGAGCTCGGGGGACTGAAACCTGGCGAGCGAGTGCTCATTCACTCGGGCGCGGGCGGAGTCGGACTGGCGGCTGTGCAGCTCGCTCTGAACGTCGGCGCGGAGGTGTTCTGCACCGCCGGCTCCGAGGCGAAGCGCGATCTCCTCAGACGGATGGGCGTCCCCCACGTTCACGACTCCAGAGATCTCCAGTTTGCCGACCAGATCCTGGCCCTCACCGGCGGACAGGGTGTCGATGTCGTGCTGAACTCGCTCACCGGCGACGCGCTGCGTCTGAGCCTGAAACTGCTGGCGCCGGGGGGACGCTTCATCGAACTCGGCAAGCGCGAGGTCTGGACGGCAGACGCAGTGAGGGCCGTGAACCGTTCGATCACCTACCAGGCATTCGACCTCACGGACGTCTGTCGCGCGGCTCCGAACGGTCGTGCCGATCTCCTTGACCGCGTCCTTTCCAGGATGGAGGAAGGTGCCGTACGTCCGGCTCCACTGCGAGCGTTTCCGATGCACGATGCCTCCAGGGCGTTTCGCTTCATGGCGGGGGCGCGCCATACAGGACGCGTGGTTCTCTTCAATCGCGCCCGCCGGTGTGCGGACGGGTCCTTTCGCGCGGACGGTGCGTACCTCATCACGGGGGGGCTTGGCGCACTCGGCCTGGAGATCGCCTCCCGCCTGGCAGCCCCCACGGGCGGACTCCCTCTGGTTGCCTGCGTCATCCTGGTCGGTCGTCGTGCCCCTTCGACGGCTGCGCTCGCCCGCATCGAGGCACTCAGAGAAACGGGGGTCAGGGTGGAGGTCGTGCTGTGCGACGTGGCAGACGCCGCAGACTGTCAACGACTGTTCGCGCACATCGATCGTCTGCCGCATCCGTTGAGGGGTGTCGTCCACGCGGCGGGAGTCCTGAACGATCGTACGATTGGTCAGCAGCGCTGGGAGCTTTTCGAGCCAGTCCTGGCTCCGAAAGTGCAGGGCTCGTGGAACCTACACGACGCAACGCGCACGCGGTTGCTCGATTTCTTTGTCCTCTTTTCCTCCGCAGCCTCGACGCTCGGGAACGCCGGGCAGAGCAACTACGCGGCGGCCAACTCCTTCATGAACGCACTTGCTCGCTACCGACGGACGCTCGGTCTGTGCGCCACCAGCATTTGCTGGGGGCCATGGGCGCAGGTCGGCATGGCCGCCACGGGCGAGCGCCCGGGGCTACAGATGGCGCGGAATGGCATCCTCGGTATCGACCCCACGGAGGGGATTTCCACGCTGTTCGATGTCACCGAGGAAGACATTGACGTGCCAACAGTCCTGCAGATGAACTGGAGCACGTTCCTTTCGGCCGCACCGACGAACCAGGTGCAGACCTACCTTCAGGACCTGGGTGTCACCGCACCTCTGGCGCGCGAGTCGGAAGCCTCCCACGACTCCGAAGAGCGGACGGGCCCGGGCACGCTGGCGCAACTGCGAGAGGCCGGTGACGAGGAGCGGTTCGCGCTGGCCGTGGCCTTCCTCCGAAAGGCCATCGGACGCGTGACCGGCCACAAGGATCCGAACACGGTGCCGACCGACGCTTCCATGAGTCGACTGGGGCTCGATTCGCTGATGTTGATGGCGTTTCGCAACCAGGTTGAGAAGAAACTGTCCATCAATCTGCCGCTGACGATGTTGACGCCTCAGTCGACGCTGGAAGACATCGCCGTGCGTGTGCTGGCTCAGGTGCCTCTGAAGGACCACGACGCGCCGCAACAGCAGCGAGCGTGCGAGTAGTGGAGGGACACCTGCGTGGTTTCTGAGGTTCGGGTCGTGAAACGAATGCCCATGTCGTCCGCTCAACGCCGACTGTATCTAGAGTGCCAGTGGCCCGGCGGCGACCGTGCCTACCACCTGCTCCACCTCGTGCGGGTGCGCGGACGCTTTCCAACAGACGGCGCGCGTGCGTTCGCTTCGCGCGTCACCGCGCGCCATGAAACGCTGCGCACCTCGTTTCGGGTCGTCGAGGGCGCCCTCATGGCGCATGTGCACGCCTCGGTCGAGGTACCCCTTCCCGTTGTCGACGCCACCGAAGGCGACCTCGCGGCGTTCGTCGAGCGCTTTGACGTCCCGTTCAACCTCACGCTCGCGCCCCTGTTTCGCGTGGCCATTCTGCGCCTGGGCGAGGCCGACTGCATCGTTCTGTTCGTTGTGCATCATCTGATTTTCGACGGGACGTCGGCCGCGATACTGGCCGCGGATCTGCGTGACGAACTGGCCGGTCGCGGCAGTCGCGTGCCTCCCGCGCACACCTACGGCGACTTCGTCGAGTGGGAGCGCGCCTTTCGCGACTCCGCGGCGTACGCGCGCGCGAAATCGTACTGGTGTGATCGCTACGCGCGCCCACCGGCGCGTCTTACCCTTGCTCCCGACTTCACGCCGACGCTCACGAAGCGTTTTGGTGGAAGCTCCTTGCTCCAATTCGTGGATGCCAGACCTGTCAAGGCCTGCTGCGCGTCGCGCGACTGCACGCTGTTCTCCTGTCTGCTGGCGGTCTTCTTCAGCCTGCTCCACAGGCTGACGGGGAAACGCGAGATCACGGTGGGCACGTTGTTCTCCCAGCGTGAATCCGGTCCGTTTCACGAGGTGGTCGGGTTGTTTGCGAACACGCTGCCGATGACGCTCGAGGTGGACCCGAACGCGGGATTTTCTCGTTGCCTCGACCAGGTGCAGAAACTCGTGATGGAGGGACTGCAGCACGCCGACTTTCCTTTCGAACAACTGGTGGGTGCACTGCCGTTGGAGCGGGAAGGTGTGCGAAATCCGCTGTTCGATGTGGTGTTTAACTATGAACGTGCGGGCGGTCGCCGCGTCGAGACCTTCGGCGACGTGACGGTGGAACCGGTCGAATATCGCGCCCCGGTCAGCATGTTCGACTTCTCCATGGACGTCATCGAGTATGAGGACGAGATCGCCCTGAGACTGGAGTACTCGACGGCACTGTTTCGAGAGGAGACCATGCACGGCCTGATGGATGGCTATCGGGCTCTTCTTCAACAGATATGCCTTGATGACGAGCGTCCGCTGCGCAACCTCGAACTGTTGACCGCCGAAGGCCGTGCGAGGCTTCTCGCCTGGAACGACACCGCGCGTGGCTTGCCGGCCGGATGCACCGTTCTCGATTCCTGGCGAGAGGCTGTGGCCTCCTATTCTGATAATCCGGCGCTGCGCCAGGACGGACGCGAACTTACCTACGCGCAGGTCGAGTCGCAATCAACCCGGCTTGCGCACCGACTGCTCGCATTGAACCTCGCGCCCGGCGCCGTCGTGGCGTCAGCGCCGGATCTCCCTACGGACCGCGTGGTGTCGCTGCTGGCCGTCTGGAAGGCCGGCCTGGTCTACCTGCCCCTGGTTGCCGATCTTCCCCCCGAGCGCGTGCGTCACTATCTCACCGACAGCGGTGCGGCGGCCCTGATCGCAGACCGTCCGGACCTTTCGTGCGTGACGCCCCTGCACGTGCTGCGCCCGTCCGAGAAGCGAGCTGCCGGTACGGAGCCGGAGTGTGTCCGACGCGGCGACGCGAGCGGCCTGCCCGGAACCCGTCCCCGCCACGGCGCTTACATCATCTACACTTCGGGCAGCACGGGCACGCCCAAGGGGGTCCTTGTCGATCACAGGGCCGTGTTCGCGCACATTGACGCCATGCGTCCGATCTACCGGCTGCGGCCGGACGACAATGTACTGCAGTTCTCCTCGCCCATGTTCGACGCCTCGCTCGAACAGACTCTCGTCACCCTGACCGCGGGCGCCTGTCTGGTCTTGCCGCCGACGACTGCCACCGACCCGGGCGCCCTGCTTAGACTGCTTCGAAGCGAGGAAGTCACCGTCGCGGAGCTGCCTCCGGCGTACCTCCGAGAGTTGCTACCCAGGCTCGACGTCGGCGCCTTCGCGCGCCTGCGCTGCCTCATGTCGGGGGGAGACATCCTGACGGCAAACCTGGCACGGCAACTGCGAAAATACCTGCCCGCGCGGTCGCGCCTCCTGAATGTCTACGGCCCCAGCGAGGCGACCATGGCGGCGACCGTGTTCACGGTTCCGGATTCGGTGGATGCGTATGAAGCTTGGACCAGTCTGCCCATCGGAAGGCCGCTGCAGAACACGCGAGTGTTCATCCTGGGAGGAAGTTCCGCGGGAGGCCGGGAGACAGGCTTCACTCACGCGGGAGAGGTGCTTCCCGTGGGAATGGCGGGGGAACTCTGCGTTGCAGGGGACCGCCTGGCGCGCGGGTACGTGAATCGGCCGCAGTTGACCGCCGAGCGGTTCGTGGAGATGGAGATTCTCGGTCGCCGTGAGCGGATCTATCGGACGGGGGACCGAGCGCGCATGGCGGCGGACGGGAACGTCGAGTTTCTCGGACGACTGGACCGGCAGGTGCAGGTGCGCGGATATCGCGTCGAACCGGGGGAGATCGAGCACGGGTTGCGTCGGCAGCCGGCCGTCCGCGAGGCGGTGCTTGTGCACGACGGTGACCGCCTCGCGGCACTGGTCACCCTGCAGCCGGATTCGAATGTATCGCCTGCCGAGTTGCGTGAAGGCCTGAAGACGTTCTTCCCGCCCTACATGATTCCCACGTCGGTCGTGGTGGTGGATGAGATTCCAGCGGACGCCGCGGGGCGGTCGGCCTTGCTGGAGCCGGCCTCGACGTCGGCGCGTTTCCTGGAGCCCCCTCTGGACACCCTCGAGTGGGATCTGTGGCAACTGTTGCGAACGCTTCTCGGTCTCGAGAACCTGGGATGCAATGACAGTTTGTTCGACCTGGGCGCCAACTCCATTCACGCGCTCGGACTCATGGCCGCGGTGCGCGATCGATTCGGGCGCGACCTGCCGCCCGAAGTCGTTCTGGGTGAGCGCGGAGGGGGCGCGAGCATCCGCAGTCTCGCCGCGTTCTTGCGTGAGGGCAACGCCTCGCGAGGCGCGACTGGCGTGGTGACCCTGCACAGGGGCGCACCGAACGGACCGCCCGTTGTTCTCGTGCCCGGCCTCGGAGCGACGGTTCTTGACCTGGTCGACCTGTCTTCGCACCTTGAGGAGCGGTTTGCCTGTTCAGGTCTTGGGCCAGGCGCCGACGTGGACGCCGACGTCGAGACACTGGCCGCCGCCTGCGTGACGGATCTGGCGCGCGAGATGGATCTGGACGGCTGCATCCTGATCGGTCACTCTTTCGGTGCCTATCTGGCGTACGAAATTGCGCTTCACCTGGAACGTCCTCCCCGGTGTGTGGTGGTGCTTGACGTCGCCGCACCGGGCGAGAGCCCGTTCGAGCCGGACGAGGACGCGTTGTTGAGCACGCTGCGCGCAGCCGGTCGCTTGCCCGCGGCAAGCGTCGAGCAGTGTCGCGGTTTCATTTCTGGGGTTGCTCGTCGGGCGAAAGTATTTTCACGCTACCGTCCCGCCTCTTCGATGTTGACCGACATCCACCTGATTCGCGCGGAGACGGTCGGACCCGCGAGCGTGTTTGAGCGGCCGGATGGAAACTGGACCCACTGTACGCGAGGAGCGTTTTCGCTGCACTGGACAGAGGGCGACCACTTCACCATGCTCAAGGGAAACCAGGCAGCCTTGCTCGCAACTCAGATCTCCCGCC
>JAJXVI010000628.1 GCA_021782195.1 bacterium
CCGAGGGGGAACGAGGAGCGACGCGGCGCCGCGGTCCAGCGCGGCGTGCAGCGACGGCGTCTTGTCTCGCAGCCACACGCTGTCGGAGCACTTGGTGAGGACGGCCAGCACGGTGAGGACATCTTGCGAGGCCCAGGACTGGCCGGTGTCGTCCGCCACGACGAGGCAGCCGTCGGGCAGCGGCAACGCCTGCGCCCGCGCCTCGATCAGCTCCGCCACGCGGCGTTCCGGATCTGTCGTCTCTTCCACGTCCAGTTCGCGCAACACCGTGGCAGCCATCTCTGCGGTTCCACGAACACTGGCCCGGCGGAGGCGCGCGAGAAGATCGTGCGGGAGGCTGACCCTGACGGCCTCGCCGAAAACGGAGTTCGTGGCGCGGCCGGACGGTGCTTCCGATGCGGCGCGTAGATCCGCGAGGCCGCTGTACTCCACGACGGTGTGAGGCGGCGCGGACATGTTGTCGATCCGTGACTGTGCTCCTGGAAGGCAATCCGGTGAATGGCCGCCGGGCATGTTCAGCCTCCCCAGAGCCGCGCGTCAGTCGCGTGGAATGCGTGGAACGCCGTCTCGGCGTCGGTCGGGGTTACAATCTCCTTTCGGGCAAACGCACCCGCAAGCGCGTTCGCTCGCAGATGCTCACGCGGCTCGGACGGATTGAGCCGCGACAGCAGATCCTTGATCCGATTCCAGGTCTTGAATCGTTCGCTGGACGCGTGCAGGCTCTCGGTGAACTTCGGCGGACTCGCGATGTCCCGGTACGTCTGCGCGGCCTGCGCCGCGACGGCGGCGCTCAATCGCCCTACCGTACCCGTCTCGAACAGGTGTACAATGGCCGCATCGCGCGCCCCGGGAGGAAGTTGGGCGAGCACGTCGGCGGCCACCGATGAGAAGTCGCTCCTGGACAGGCGCGGTGTTGCAACCGCGAGGAGGAGGCGCTCGACCGGGTCACGGGCGCAAAGAATCGCTTTGAGCGGATCGTCGGAAGGCACGTTTGCAAGACGCCATGCCTCTCGGTGGGCCGCGAGCAGCTTCACGTCGGAGACGGTCAGCCCCTGGGCTCTCTGGGGCAGCGCGTTGCGGACAGCCAGCAGGGCGGCGTCGCTCTCCGTCAGAGCCGGAGCGAGCGCTTCGGCCGACGCCCGCACCGCCAGAACCGTCCGGAACAGCATCCCGGCCCGTCGTGGACTCAGCTCGATTTGAGCCTGCGCGAGCAGGGCGACCAGGGTGCGGATGTAGGAGGCGATGCCGTCGGCGAGTCGGCCTCGGATCGTCGGCAGCATCGCACGCGTGCGCGCCAGCGCGTCGGCCAGGCAGCGGGCGGCTCCAGGCTGCGGGGTGTCCTCATCGGCCTTGATCACCGCAAGCTGCTCTGCCTCCGTGAGTGCCATCCACGCGGGCATCTCGACCACAAACGTGAAACGGTCGGCGAGCGCGGCGTCCAGCGGCTCCGAACCCACGTAGGCGGCATCGCCATCGTCGGTCGAGGGCGGGTTCATCGCCGCCCAGCGATACCGTAGCCCATCGAGGGTGAGGCCCTGCACCTTGCGTTCGTGAATAATGGGGAAAAGCTTGTTCTGGATGTCGGGACGACAGCGGCTGATCTCGTCGAAGATCACCGCGCCAGCGCCCCACACCGCGCCTGGCGTGCGGAGGTACTCCAGTCTTCCGCCCGTGGCAGGGACGGGAAAGCCGATGAGGTCGTCGAAGTTCAGGAGGCTCGCATTATAATGGCGAAACTCGAGCCCCAGCGCCGCCGCGATTCGCGTAAGTAGCAGGCTTTTCGCCGTGCCATGGGGACCGATGAGCAGCAGTGGTTCCTCCGTGGCCAGCGCCGCCAGGAGCACCGGTGCGAGGTGGTTCAACCCTTGCAAGCCAAGGCGAGAGAACGGTCTCCTCCACTCGGCTCCCTCCTGCCCTCCACCTGTCAGTGGCTGCGCACGGTCCGCAGCGTGCGTACGACGACGTTCTTCGACTCTGCTCACAGCACCCTCCAGTGGTCTTCACGAAGGGGCTGGCGCGACAGGCCAACAAAAAACCCTCCGTGCTGGAGGGTCGACGCTTCCCGCTTCGTTGCTCTTCTGGAGCCACATCCGCTTTCGCGCTCCACCTTGCCCGGGAAGGCAGGTTGGCATGGGCGTCGACCCAACTCTTGATGACTCCATGAGTATTGCAGACGACGTCGATAAAGTCAACCCCTCCTCGCCGACCATTCGAGCCGTAATCCGCCACCTACCCCGGGGAAAGTCGACGGACCACGTGGCGGGGCGCGCTTGCGACCCGTCCCGCGTTCCGCGTCAGTTTGCTGCGGGAAAGAGGGCCTCGAGCATTCGTGGCGCGCGTAGACTCCATGAATGCTCGTCGTGGCGTCCTCCCGGCACTTCCAGGTAGAAGAGGTGCTCGCCTTCGCGATACCCCTTGAGGAGCATGCTTCGACGCAGCCAGCGAATACTCTCGATGAGGTACGGTGGGCGGCCGTCGCGGGGTTGCCCTTCTTCAGTGCCACCGCAAAGCCAGACGCGTCGCGGGGCTTCCCACCCGCTCGGAGGAGGATCGGCGGCTTTCGGCAGGGTCTCAGGCAGCCAGGTCAGCATGCGACCCTGGGCGAACCAGAGCGAGGGCGAGACCGCGCCGATGCGCGAGAATGCGCGCGGGTGTCGCAGGCCCAGGTAGAGTGCGCAGAGTCCGCCGAGCGATGACCCGAGGATGCCGGTGTGCTCGCCTTCGGGGCGCGTGCGATACGTGCTGTCGATGAACG
>JAJXVI010000018.1 GCA_021782195.1 bacterium
TTGCCCAGTTGCTGATATCCGTGCACGCAAACCACCACCCGGTCGTGCTCGGCGACAAGTTCCACCGGGCGCTGCCCCTCGTCCATGTACACCACGCGCGCAAAGCCCATCTCCTCGGCCTGACTGCGACGCACTTCGGAGTCTCGGGAGAGCGCAAGCGTCGCGCGCGACGGTGCCACCTCAGGATGTGAAGACAGGAATGTACGAAGATTGTCGGGCGTACTGCTGAAAATCAGCAGGACTCGACCCGTCGGGGGCGCCGCGGACGCAGGGTGCGAACCACACTGGTGGGAGGGCCCGTGTGCGGCGTGCGAACCGCAGCAACCACTCCGTGCGGGCGCGCTACCACCCGCCACTCCAAGCGCGACGAGTACCTCCGCCGTGATCTTCTCGATCAGCGCATTCTGATCCATCGGACATTCCTCCAAGACTGCGTTGCTCTCCGGGTTCCCGCATCGGCGCGAACATCCCCGCCCGCGGTCCCCGACCAGAAATCGTCTCGCTACACGGGTAGCGTACCACTCGGTGCAATATCGATACGATCAATCAATCCAGCGATGATGGCCTCACACGGCGTACGCTCACTCCCCAGGGAGAGACGACTCGAGCTTCCCTCATACACCACGAGTACCAGATCGCCCTCTCCGGCGGCAACGACGTCGACCGCCACGAGGGTCGGACCTGCGGGTTGCAGGGTACACGCATCGACCGGCTGCACGATCAAGAGCTTGGTGCCGTTGAACTCCGGTTGCTGGATGGTCGCCCACAACGAACCGATCACGCGTCCCACAATCATGAGCGGGAGAGGCTCGTCTGGTCGATGATTCCAACGATGCACGCATCCACCGGACAGACCGGGTTCGACCACGGCATCGATGCCTCTCGGCCCTTCACGAGATAGACGTGATCGCCGGTTCCCGCCGACACCACGTCTATCGCAACCAGTGGAGGCTGAGAAGGGGTCCCATCGGCAGAGCGGGGCTGCACGATTAAAAAACGAGCCCCCTCCAGAGAAGGGTCCTTCACGGTCATTACAACCTTGCCGAGCACTGTACCCTGAAACATCTCAGCTCCGCAGAAAGCGGGCTTCGACGGCCAGCATCTTGTCGACTCGCCGCTGATGACGTCCGCCGGCAAAAGCGGTTTCCAGCCACGTGCGAACAATCTCGATGGCGACCCCTCCGCCAGTGACGCGGCCGCCCAGGGTCAACAGGTTCGCGTTGTTGTGCTCACGACTGTTACGCGCGGTAAAAGTGTCGAAACACGGCGCCGCCCGGACACCCGGCACTTTGTTCGCGGTGATGGCACTGCCAATGCCGGCCCCGTCTATCACAATCCCAAGCGCCTTCGAATCGTGGGCTACCGCCTGCGCGACGAGCAAGGCCATGTCAGGATAGTCGACGGGGTCGGTCGCGTGAACGCCGTAATCCACGACCTCCCAGTCATCCTTGCGCAGCCACTCGACAACTTCACACTTGAGAGCATACCCGCCATGGTCGCTTGCGATTACAACACGCGCCTTCATGCTTCACACCACCAGGAGATCATTTTCATTTCCGCCTTCTGGAGGCAGGATGACTTCAACGTCGTCGTGCGGACGAGGAATCACGTGCCAGGCCACAAGCTCGCCAGCGTCAAGCGCAGCGCGAGTTCCCGCCTCAACCGCGGCTCGGACGGCGCCGACCTGCCCGCGGACGAGGATGGTGACATACCCGTCGCCAATGCGTTCCTCTCCCGTGAGACGAACGTTCGCGGCCTTCGTCATGGCGTCTGCGGCCATCACGCTCGCCGGAAGGCTCCGTGTCTCAACCATCCCGAGTGCCTCGCCCTGCATCTCGCTCCGACCTCCCGCCAACCACGAATCGAATGCGGCCCTGGTGGCCACACCCATTCTCTCCCGTGGCAGATTCTCCTGTGCAAGCAGCCTGACCCGCCCCGGTAATCCGGGCCCGCCCCCCCGACAAGCCCGCGCGCGTTTCGGTCAGTCACCCTTCAGGAGCGCCTGATAACGCGCCTCCGCGCGCTCGTACTCCACACGCGACACGACGCCCTGGTCGTAGAACCGTTTCATGCGCTCGGCCCGTGCACGCGCTTGAGCCAGGATGGCAGGATTGACGTGGGGACGGCTCGCCACGCTTCGAACGCGTTGAAGTTCGCGCCGGGCCTCCACGACCGCCGGGTCAGAGGGGTGTTGCAGCATTCGCTGCACAACGGCCGCCGGAATGCGCCACTGCGCCAGCATTCGGCGCGCATCCGCAAATTGCCGGCGCTCACTGCCCAGGGAAGCTTCGCGCGACCGCACGTCACGTGATTCAAGAACCAGCGCGGCCGCCATGGCGTTCACGCGAGCCACACCCGCCAACACCTTGCGCTCGGCCTGCTGCACCTGGACACGCGCGACGAGCCCGTCGGCCAGATACCCGCGCAGGCGCGGCAAGCGCGCACGCTCTCGTCGCACGCGGGCACGCAACGTTGCCAGGCGCACACCGTGGCGCTGGAGGGAAGTTCGGGCCTCGGCAAGCCGGGCCTCGTCAAGCTTGAGCGTGTAGCAGGTCGTCAGATAGGATCGCAGCGCCTCACCCCGGGTCGGCTGGGAAGCGACCGGGAACATGGCGTTCAGGCCGAGAAGCGGCGGAGGGGTGCTGTGGCCGAAATCATAGTACGTGCCACTGGGGGCCCTCATCTTGATATCCACGTGGTCATTCACGACCATTCCGAGGACGTCGCCGGCGTTCACCACGTCCCCCACCTTCACCCGAGGGGCCAGGTGGCCGTAGGTGGTCTCGTAACCGCTCGGCGAAAGGACCGTGATTCCATACTCCGGCCCGTACCAGCAGGCGATGCGCGTGACCTGACCCGGCCATCCGGCCACGGCCGGACTGCCCGCCGGCATGGCGATGTCATAGCCCAGATGAAGACCCGCGACGCGCCGATACTTTGAAACCGAGCGCCAGTCGTAGAAACGACCCGTCACTGTCGCTGAAGGGCACTCCAGTCGTTGCACGGTCAGATAGGTCACGAGGTCCGGAGCCTGGGAATCCGCGACGGAGGCAAGAACGGGCGCAACCACGGAGACCCACAGCAACAAGAGCACGGCAGCTTTTCCCCGTGCCCGCATTTGCGAAGAACGTATCCACATGAAAAGGGGACTTTTCGTCATGCTCGGATCAAATCCTGCGAGAAACGGAAGAACCCCGGACCGATCTCCAGGAATCGCGCTGACCACGTCGAAGCCGGCCACAAACGAGGGTTTCCGACTCCGGCTGCGTCCGGGCGTGCCCACGGCGCGCACTTTCTACCCTGGGACGGACAGTCTACAGATGCTCTGGGCAATTCTTCGTGGCCACGCGCCACGCACTCTCCGTCACCCGTGGCTCTCAAAAGCCTGCGCGGTGCTCTTGCTCGTCGCAACCTTGCCGGCGTGCGGATGCAATCATCCCCTGAGCGCGGCCCGCACCGTAACCTCCACCCGCTCCCGCATCAGCGTACTGGCGGGCGGAGACGTCATCGCACAACGGGCCGTGAGGCTGGCCGCCCAACAGACGAACGGAGGTGGCCTCGCTGGCTGGGAGTCGCTGCTGACCCACCTTCAGCCGCTTCTGCAGCACGTCGACCTGCGCTTCTGCAACCTGGAGTCTCCGATCCTGCTCAACGCTCCCCTTGCCCGTCCGGAGCCAGGCAAGGAGTTCCCCAAGTTCTACGGCCCGACCGACCTCGTCGGCTCCCTCCGCAACATCGGCTTCAACGTGGTCAGTGTCGCGAACAATCACGCCCACGACATGGGGGTCGGCGGCGTGCAGCAGACGCGGAGCGCAGTCCGGGCCGCCGGACTGGTTCCCGTCGGGTACACTCGCAAAGGCATCCCTCAGATTCCCGTGCTCCGACTTGGCGCGTGGAAGGTCAGTTTCATCGGCGCCACAACAAAGATGAATGAGTCGATGCCGCAGGGATTTACGCGATGGGACGTGTTCGAAGTCGACGTGAACCATCCCGAACCCCTTCTTGCCGCCGTTCGCAAGGCCGCAAAGAAAGGTCCGGTCTTCGTCTCGCTGCACGGAGGCGTCCAGTGGGGCCTGTCTCCGGATCCCGCTTTCCGCCGCCTCGGCTACGCCCTGTGCGACAACGGCGCGACCCTCGTACTCTGCCAGCACGCACACGTTGCGCAGGCCGTGGAAGTCCACGTCACGCCGGATGGCCGACGATGCCTCATTGCCTGGTGCCTCGGCAACCTCTGCGCGGTGGAACGACGCCCGGTAGGCAACCTCGGCATGCTCGTGCACGTGGTGCTCGATGCCGATGCCGCACACCGACTGGGCGTGGTTGCGGCCTCCTGGGAACCCACGTGGTCTCTCCAGGACGATGGCCACGTCACCATCGTTCCCCTCGACAACGGAAGCGTCCTGGCTCGACGGGCGCGCGCCCTCGCAGCCTGCCGCGCGGCCCTGCGCGCCGCCGAGAAGCGCATCGGTCCGCGTCAGATCTTCGGAACCGCGAACCGCTGAGCCCGTCCTCCCCCTCGCGTGGTCAGCCTCACGCGAGGGGACGCTTCGCGTCGCGTCCCTGCGGGTCGTCACGAAAGCGAGGGCGACCGGGCCTTTTCCGCAGACGTCCCGCGCGGGACCGCCGGCGCTCCCGAAGCGTGGGAACGTCCCGCACACAAACGTCTTGCGCGCGCCCGTCCCGTCCCGTCCCCTCCCCGTCAGTGGAAAGCGGACGCGTTCGCTCGGGGACGAACCCGCGGCGCCTGCCCGCGCTCCAACAAGAGCACCCAGATGCGATTGGCGGGCCAGAAACTGTGAATCCTGTCCACCATCTGTATCTTCCAGTCCGCAGGCACGTGGTCAAGCAGACGCGTTCTTCCCACAAGCGGATGGTTTGGCGTGGTCACAAACCAGACCCGGCGCGCGTGACGCAGCACGCCCCGGAAACGGTCGCCCGGAGTGTCGATCGGAACAATCCCCCCGAAAGCGCCCGCAACCGCAGGCCTCAAATCCAACAACTTGAGGTCGCTGTATGCGGCATAGACCATGACGGATGCCGCCATCATGGAAGGGTTCACCAGCACGAGGTCCCCCGGACGAACGCTCCCCGCAACGAGGCGCGTCACGCGTCGCCAGTCCTGAGGGCCGTACCAGGATGGGCGCTCGTTGAACTGCGCCCACGCAGCCAGATTGACGGCGATCACGAGGGCGACCGGCCCCCATCCGCGCGACGTCCCGAGTACCCGCCGCATCCGATTTGCGTCGGATGCGGGCGCCACGGAAGGGACCGCCCAGAATCCGAGCGCAATGCACAGAAAGGGGACCACGGGTTGAAAATACTTGTACTCGAAAACCCGCATGGTCGTCAGCGTGGAGACGGCAAAGCTCATCAAGACGGCTCCCCCGACGAGTGAGGCAAGCATGCGCCGAGCCTCGGCCGAAGCACGGGCCAGTCCACCCGCATACCCCAGCAAGGTCAGCAGCCCCAACCACTTGAGCGGCGCCAGCGCACCGTACCAGTGGGGAAGCGGAAACGGCCAGGTCACCCCGCACCCCAGTTCAAAGACGAGTTCCACAGCCTCAGGCCACGATGGCGGGGGACGCAGCGAAAACATCTGAAGGTTCGCCTGAGAGAGAAGGAGCGGACTCCAGGCCAGCACGAGCGCGCCCACCACTGACGCGGGCACGAGCCAGGGGCGCAGGTCTCCCCACTTGCGCGTTGCCCGCGCGTCCAGCACGAGGAACGTGGCAATCGCCACCATGTAGAAGAGCGCCTCGTACTGGGTCAGAAACGCCACGAGCATCCACGCGGCAGCAGACCACGGTTTTCGCCGGTGTACGGCCAGTGCCGCGCACAGAACGAGCACCGTCAGCATGGAGTACATCCGCACTTCCAGTGCGTAGTACGCAAGAAAATCGCTCGTGGCAACGAGCAGGGACGACGCAACGGCAACCGACCTTCCGCCAAGCCTGTCGCCGAGACACCACGTCAGATACACGACAGCCAGGGCCCACGGGAGGGAACTCAGGTGCATCCAGGCGTCGAGCGCCGAGGTGTCGTCCCGAAAACAGCCCACGTGAAGAAACCCCACCCACAGGTGCAGGTAGTAGAAGTAGAGCGGGGGATGCACCTCGTGCGAGGCCACCATGGACGGCATGATGTCCACGAGCGGGCGACTCGCGTGAAGAATGGCAACCCCGTCGTCAACCCCGAGGCTTGCGCTGCCTCCCGGGATCCACCGCAACAGCGTCGCAAGCGTGAGGATCGCAACGAGCACGACCCATCGGGGCCACTTCACGCAAGCACACCGAGCTCGCAGTTGCACGGCACCGTTTTCGACACGCGTGGATCAGACAATCTTGAAGTAGTCGACCAGTGCGCAACGTCGCGGCCGCGTGAACGTGCGCGCAGACGTCGGGCCCTCGCCCGTGGAACCCGCAATCGTCATGGTGGTGAACCCCTCGCCGCCCATCCCGAGCGAAGCGTAGGTCGGACCGTTCTTGACGAATAGCGTGCACTCCACGGCGGCGGCCATGGTCGAGAGATTCTCCAGGTTCCGCGAATACATTGCAGCCGTGTGGTTGTAACCGTGCTCGGCTCGAATCGCAGCGGCGATGGCTTCACTCACTCCGCGCACCCGCACCATCGGAAACACGGGCATGAGCTGCTCCGTGTGAACCAGGGGGTGATCGGCGTCCACTTCCGCGAGAAGCAGACGCGTCTCTGGAGCAACGTCGATTCCCGCGGCTCGCGCGATGATTGCGGCATTCCGCCCCACCATGTCCCGGTTGACGGTGGAACGCGTGTGGCCGGCGGCCGGAGGCCTGAGGATGACGGCCATGACTGCGTCAAGCTGACGCGGTGAAAGCTCGTGACAGGCGTTAGTCACCATCCGGGCCTTCAGGTCGTTGAAGACCGACTCGACGATGAACGCTTCCTTTTCGCACGTGCACATGATGTTGTTGTCAAATGAAGCGCCGTTGACGATCTCGCGGGCGGCCAGGTCGAGGTCGGCCGTCTCGTCAACCACGACGGGCGGGTTTCCGGGGCCCGCGCAGATGGCGCGCTTGCCAGACTTCATCGCGGCCTTCACCACTGCCCCGCCACCGGTCACAACCAGGGTTCGGATGCCCGGGGCCAGCATCAACTGCTGGCTGGTTTCCAGCGAAGGTTCCCGCACCGAAGTCAGAAGGTTGGAAGGACCGCCGGCCTTCTCGATGGCCTCGTTCAACAGGTCCATGGCGTGCAGGCAGACCCGCTTGGCGGAAGGGTGGGGATTGAAGACCACCGAGTTCCCGGCCGACACCATGCTGATGGCGTTGTTGATGATGGTCGCCCCCGGATTCGTGGAAGGCGTAATCGAACCGATCACACCGAAGGGGGCCAGTTCCACGAGCGTAAGACCGCGGTCTCCGGTGAACACCACCGACTCAAGGTCTTCCGGGCCAGGGGTCTTCGTGGCAACAAGCGTGTTCTTCTTGATCTTGTCGGCTGCGCGCCCGAGGCCGGTCTCGGCCGCAGCCATCTCGGCCAGCACCTGGCAGTTGTCGAGCGCAGTCTGACGCATGGCCGCGATGATGGCCTTGCGTTTCTCCAGGCTCAACTGCATGAGCTGCTTCTGGGCAACTTTCGCCGCCTCGACGCATCCGTCGATGTTCTCGAAAACGCCGCGTGCACGCACCGACGCCCGAGCCGGCACGACCGTTCCGGTGGCCGGAGCGTCGGCGTAGCGACGCACGACCTCCTCTACGATTCGGCGAATATCCGCGCGGTCGACGTTCATGTGGAACCCTCCAGTGTTGCCCTACTTCTCATCCTGCTTGCGATAGACAAGGCTACCCAGCAGTTCGATGTTGTCGACGATGCCCATGATCGACGCGTCGGTCGGCGTGTTCACGGTGCGCGATGTCTGACGGGCGGAACTGCCGCTGCAGACCATCACCAGTTCACCGATGCCGGACCCGACGGTGTCGACCGCAACCAGGGGCTTTCCTTCACTCGCCTGATCTGCAATGGACACAGGTTGCACAACCATGAGCCGGGTGCCCTCCATGCGGTGGTCCTTCTGCGTACAGACCACCGTGCCGACGACTCTTCCGACAATCATGCACTTCCTCCAGGAACGCGACAGCGCGGCCGGCCCGACGTCATCCCGGGCTTCCCCCTTGCGTCACGATTTCCACACCGGTGGATTGGGCCACCTCACGCGCAAGAGGCGTCACAATGGTACCGACCGCAACCTCGATGCTACGCGCGCCACTGCGAAGCAACGTCACAACGTCGTCCCGGGTCAAGACCTCCCGCCCGCGAGAAACCCGTCCCGGCTCCGTGCCCGGAGAACGTGATGCCACCAGTTCCTCGGGGATCAACTGCCCCTCCAGGAGGCGTGCCCCCATTGACGTGACCTTCTCGACGTAGGCTCTTACCGTTTCCATGAGTGCCCTGGGGAAACGCGCCGCGTGCACGCTCAGAAAACTGATCTCATCACTTCCGAGCAACACCGGGCGCCCCTCGAGCAGGGCCGCCTGTACGGCCGCCGACGCACGTGTCGGGGTCAGGAGGAGACTGATTGCGGCAAGTTCATTCAACGAGAGGTTGGGGACCACGAGAACGCGACAGTGCTCCACCAGGGTTGACCAGGGCGGAGGCGTTTCCAGCACGGTGACACCGCGATCCATCTCCACGATGCGCTGTAGCTCCGCAGCAGCCGAGGTCGCAGACGGAACCAGCGCGACCCTCTCGCCACCGGCGGTTGCCGCGCGGGCCTGGGAACCCAGGTGGTCGAGTCCACGTCGGCCTTCTCCCAGCACAACAAGCACGGGAGCAACGCCCGGCGCGGACAAAGCCGATAGCCCGTTCGCGCCAAGTTGCTCACAGACCATCTCGGTAATCTCATCCACGAGTGCCTGCAGGTTCATCGCCTACCGCTCCGTGAACAGCCCACCGTGATGGAACCCAGCGACCGCACGTGAAACTTCCTGACGCGCCTCGGACGCACGGTCCCTACTTCGCGCCGGACGCCTTCTCGCGAGGCGGCGCAATCGGAAGCACGTCGTCCAGGTCGCGATGAGGACGTGGAATGACGTGCACCGACACGAGTTCTCCGACCTTGCGCGCTGCGGCAGCACCGGCGTCGGTCGCGGCTCGCACCGCAGCCACGTCGCCCCGTACCAACGCCGTCACCATGCCGGCTCCGATCTTTTCATACCCGATAAGCTTCACGTTGGCTGCTTTTACCATCGCGTCGGAAGCCTCAATCATTGCGACCAGACCCCGGGTTTCAATCATCCCGAGGGCTTCGTAGTTGATCATGCAGCACCTCACACAGATCTGCCCGCTGCACGGCTCGCGTGCAGGGCTCTCGCACCCGAACGTCACTTGCGGCGAGCGGGTTGAACGAGGCGGGTTGATTCTACGAGTGAATTCGAACTCCTGTCATGGGAAAGCGAGTTTACCGGATGGCCTCCATCGGACACCCGCCGCCACCCGAGAGGCCCGGGCACCGAAACTCCGGTGAGGCGCCCGGGCCGCCACGGCACGCTGCTTCGTCCTTTGCGGTCACGAGGGCGCACCGGAGGGCGCGCTACAGCCCGGCCGGGTTGTAGAGCATGAGCTTCTCTTCGGTCATCTCTCCGATGGCCCAGCGCACGCCCTCTCTTCCAAGCCCGCTCCCTTTCACGCCCCCGTACGGCATCGGGTCCACGCGGTGCGCCGAGACGTCGTTCACCACGAGCCCTCCCACGGAAAGCTGCTCATAGGCGCGAAACACAAGCCCCAGGTCATGCGTGAACAGACCGGCCTGCAACCCGTACTCCGAATCGTCGAGTTGACGGAGGGCCACATCCACGTCGTGGTACGGAATGATGGTGACCAGGGGCGCAAATACCTCCTGGCAGTTCACCTTCATCACAGGGGTCGTATCGGTGAGGACGGTGGGTTGAAGACAGCTCCCGTGTCGTTCCCCCCCGGTAAGCAGACGGGCCCCGCCGCTCAGCGCTTCACGGATCCATTCCAGCGCCCGACTCGCCGACGCCTCGTTGATGAGCGGACCGACATCGGTGGTCTCGTCGGCCGGGTCACCGACCTTGAGGGCCCGCACGTGCTCGAGAAACTCGCTCTCAAAGGCCTCCCGGATTCGCTCGTGGACGTAGATACGCTGCACCGAGATACACGACTGGCCCGCCGATGTAAAACCTCCCACGGCACAACGTCGGGCTGCGTACGACAGGTTGGCGTCGTGGTGAACGATGACGCCGGCATTTCCGCCGAGTTCAAGCGTCACGCGTTTGCGACCGGCCATCGACTTCAAGCGCCAGCCCACGGGAGGGCTGCCGGTAAACGTCAACATGCGCAGACGCGGGTCACCGACCAGGTGCTCCCCGATGAGGGGGGTACAGGGAAGCACCGACAGGGCGTGCTCGGGCAGACCGCACCCGTAGAGCAGCGAGGCAAGGCGCAGTGCCGTCAGGGGTGTACTTGACGAGGGTTTGAGCACCACCGTGTTGCCCGCCGCGATGGCTGGCGCCAGCTTGTGCGCCACGAGGTTGAGGGGAAAATTGAAGGGGGTGATCGCGGCGATCGGGCCCAGCGGAAACCGGCGGACGAGCGCCCACTGCCCCCGCGTGGCCTCGAGGACGTCGAGCGGCATCCACTCGCCTCCGATGCGCGTGGCCTCCTCTGCCGCCGTCTGGAACACGAGCACCGCCCGCCCCACTTCGCCTCGGGCGTCGCGCAGCGGTTTACCGGCTTCCTCGCTGATGGTGCGGGCAAAGAGTTCCCGTTCCTCCCACAGCCGCTCGGAAGCCGTGCTCAAGATGGCGGCGCGCTCCCCCCCCGAAAGACGGGCCATGGCGGGAGCGTGACGCTCGGCAAGCGCAACGGCCTCGTCAACGTGGGCCTCCGTTGCACGCCAGGTGCTACCGACCCGGCGACTGTCATACGGGCAGCGCACCTCAAGCGGCTGCTGACTCCTGCGGCGTTCGCTTCCAACAAAGAAATCGATGCCATCGGGACAGGCTGATTCGGTCATGCTCCACTCCCTTTTCCGAACGGGTCAGAGGCGTCAGAAGGGTCAGACGTTGAACCCCCAGGCCCGTAGCACGTCCTTGCGCTCTCGCCAGTCCTCCTTCACCTTCACCCACAGGTCGAGGTACACGCGCGTACCCAGCATCTGCGCGATGTCGGTGCGCGCCATCTGGCCGATGCGCTTCAAGCGCATGCCACCCTTGCCGACCACGATTGCCTTCTGGGAATCCTTCTCGACGTAGATCGTCGCCCGCACGTAGCGCGTTCCAGGGGAGCGCCCTTCGCGAAGCTCCTCGACCTCGACGGCGATGGCGTGAGGAACCTCCTGACGGGTCTCGAGCAGTGCCTTCTCACGGATCATCTCGGTGATGCGCACGCGCTCGTCCTGATCGGTGACCATGTCCTCGGGAAAGAGCTGCGGCCCGGGGGGGAGTGCACTCGCCAGTGCGCGCTCCAGCGGCGCCAGTCCGCGCCCGCTCGCGGCGCTGACCTCGAACACCTCGCAGAACACGCCCAGGCGTCGGTAGGCCTCGATGTTTGACGCCAGGACCTCGGGGTCGTCCACCAGGTCGGTTTTGTTGACCACGAGGAGTACCGGGACGCGAGGCTCCAGCACCCGCGCCGGCCCCTCCGACGGGGCGCAAGGCGGGGACGCTTCCGCGGGTTCGTCCGCTTCCGCCCCCATGTCCGCGAACTCGTCGCCGGGCGGGGACGCTTCCGCGCGTGCGTCCGCTTCCGCCCCCATGTCCGCGAACTCGTCGCCGGGCGGGGACGCTTCCGCGCGTGCGTCCTTGGAAGAACGGGAGGGGACGGCGCTTGCGTTCGCCGCGGATCGTCCGCCCATCAGGAGCGTTGCCGCGTCCACGTCGTCCTTCTGGGGCAACCGCGAGCCGTCCACGACAAACAGGACGCGGTCGGCGCCTTCACTTTCTTCACGAACCACCCCGAGCATGGCCCGGTTCAACAGGGTCTTCCCGCGGTGATAGCCAGGGGTGTCGACAAAAGCAATCTGGTAATCGGGGGTCGTGCGCACGCCAAAGAGCCTGCCCCGCGTCGTCTGAGGACGAGGAGAGGTGATCGCGACGCGCGCGCGCACGATGGCGTTCACAAGCGTCGACTTTCCCACGTTCGGACGACCGACAACCGCAACGACGCCGCTGCGGAACTCGTCGTCCTCATCCACAGATTCCTGGTGTTCCACACTCACGTCCTCGTGTTTCAACAGAGTAGCTCCCCTTCGGTCGCGCGGGGTCCGTCCCCGAGATGCCCGTAGAGATCACGGGAAAACTGTGCAATTGCGCGGTCCCCGGCCAGTTCGTCGGTGAGGTCCCAGGTCAGGCAGGCGAGAACATACGGACGGTTCGAACGAACAAGGGCGACATCATGGCGGTGAGCGGATATCTCCCCGGTCTTGTTCGCAACCGGCACGTTGGGGGGCAGCAGCAGCGGAATCTTCTCACGGTACTGCTGGCGCAGGAGAATTCCGAGCGCCTGGGCGCGAACCGCCTCACTGCTCAACTCTCCGCGCTCAAGGCGCGCGAGGGCCCGCGCCATGTCGCCCGCGGTGGTGAAATTCTTTGCGTGCAGCGCATTCGGATCGATCATGAACTTGCGGCCCAGCACCGTCGCCCCCATGCCCATGGCTGCAATGCGCTCGTTGATACGCTCCATGCCCAGGCGGTCAATCAGCATGTTGGAGGCCGTGTTGTCACTCACCACGATCATCCACCAAGC
>JAJXVI010000629.1 GCA_021782195.1 bacterium
GGCGTGCGTCGACCACAAGATTCTCCACTGACAGCTGGAAGACGCCGGGCATCGAACTGATCTCGCGGCGTATGTCGTGCCCCTCGCACACGAACATGGGAAGGACCAGGTCGTCACGATGCAGGCGGGTCTCGGAGACCATGCGCCGCATCCGGTCGGTGCTGCGCAGACGACGCATGCGCATGACGGGAAAGGCTGGATTGCTCATGGCCCCTTCTTCGCGTCGAGCACCGCGTGCCCTTCTATCCCGCGTCGTGAAACGGGCTTGCGCCCGCCCCCCCGCGTCCCAGAGGGGCTCGGACGAGGCTGGCCGTCTCGGTTCGCGCGCGCAATGCGCACGCATGCGTGTGCCGCCTGCTTCCGCAGGTCCGTGCAACCCACGAACGGAAATAAAATGGCGCCTCCTGCCATGGGGGGGTATGGGGGCATCTGGCTGGAGGCGCCACGGAAGCGTGATTGCGATTCAGGCGGTGAAGCCTGGATTCGCGACCTGAGTACAGAATACTACATTCCGCGACCGATGCAACTCACTCTAGAGCATTAGTTTTTCGTTTTCCTGACATCCCCCCCCCGTAAAACCTACATCCACAGAAGTAGAGTTCGGGGCTCAAGTTGCTGCAGGTGACAGATCCGAAAGCAACGCACCCTGCGGGGGAGAGTTCCTACCGCGCAGGCGACAACGAACAGATGGCTTCCAGCATACCTGATACGTCGGAGCGTTCGGGGACGCACGCGACGTGGATGCCTCGTTCACGCGCCCGCCGCGCAGTCACAGGACCGATGCACACCGAAGGCAACTCGCGCGCGATCTCCATCGGGGGACGAGCATCTCCGGACGTCTCCGCGCGCTCGAGTATCCGACAGAACATGTCGACGGCAGATGGCGAGGCGAAGGTCAGGAGATCAATGGCGCCCGTCGTCAACCACTCCACCAGTCGCGGGCCTTCTTCGTCGGCTGGAACGGTGCGATACGCCACCACGAGGTCGACCTGCGCACCCCGTTCGAGGAGACCCGAGGGGAGCGTCTCGCGTCCTTCCTCGGCGCGCGGAAACAGGAAGCGCATGTTCGGCAACTCGTCCCCGAACCGCTCCACGAGCGCAGCCAGAAGGCCATCCGCGTTGAATCGAACGGGCAGCAGGTCGGTCCGCACACCACGGCGCTCGAGTGCCTGCTCGGTGGCGGTGCCGACTGCGGCCACGAAGCAGGAAACGCTCCCCGCCGGGACGTGCTCGAAAAGCGCGTCAACCGCGTTGGCGCTGGTGAACAGCACCGCATCGTAGGACGCCAGGGCGCGGGCCGCGGCAACCAGGGGCTCCCGATCCAGCGGGGGGGCGATTGCGATGACCGGGCACAGCAGCGGACGTCCCCCGCAAGACTCCAGGCGCGCCGCAAGCTCTTGCGCTTGCAGCCGCGGACGCGTGATGAGCACGCCCAGCTCGCCCAGGTCCGTTTCGCTCACGCGGAAGTCCGAATCGCGGAAAGAATCTCTTCCGCCCCCAGCGCCAGAAGACGCACCGCCGTACCGGCGCCAACGTCCGCGGCCGCACGTGCCAGGCCCGTCCCCTCCGCAAAAACCTTACGCTGTCCGTCGAGCGAAGCCACCGCAGCTTGCACGCGGATCGTATCGCCCGCCGCCTGGGCCCACGCCGCAATCGGCACCTGACATCCGCCCTCCAGGGCCCGCATCACCGCGCGCTCGCACGCGACTTCCGCGCGACTGTCGGCATCGTCGAGGCGGGCAAGGAAAGCGCCCACGGTCTCGTCGCCGCAGCGCGCCTCGATGCAGAGCGCACCCTGTCCGACGGCAGGCAGGCAGGTCTCGGGGGCAATCGGGGAGATCCAGACGCGCTCGCCGCCCACGTCTTCTCCCCACGAGGCGGGGACCACGAACTCGACCTCGCCGCCGGCTTCCAGGCCGCCCACGCCCAGACGCGCCAGGCCCGCCAGAGCCAGGACGGTGCCGTCAAGTTCGCGCTCACGCACCCTCAGGATGCGGGTCGGCAGGTTCCCGCGCATCTCCTCGAGCACGAGATCCGGGCGCGCGGCCAGCAGTTGCGCGCGACGTCGGAGGCTACCGCTCGCGACGCGCGCACCCTGCGGCAGGCGGTCAAAACCGCCGGGACGCGGCGCCACCAGGCAGTCGAGCGGGGGCAGGCGGCGGGGCACGCAGGCGATGCAGAGACCCTCGGGGAGGCTTGTCGGCATGTCCTTCATGCTGTGCACGGCAAAATCGACGCGTCGGTCAAGCAAGGCTTCCTCAAGTTCCTTTGTGAAAAGGCCTCGGTCGCCGATGCGAGAGAGTGGCACGTCGGTGACGCGGTCGCCGGTGGTGCGGATGACGGTGACCTCCACCGAAACATCTGGGCAGCAAGCCTCGAGGGCTGCCGCAAATCCCTTCGACTGCGTCAGTGCAAGATGGCTGCCACGCGTTCCGAGGCGAAGGATGGTCTTCATCAGTGGTGTACTCCAAAACGTAGAATCCCAACCCCGACGTAGGTCGCAATGAGGAACACAAAGCCGACCAGGAGCAGGGTGTTGACGCGCCTCCCCTGCCAGCCGGCGAGCAGGCGGGCGTGGATGTAGGCGGCATAGATGAGCAGCGTGGCGATCCCGAGAAACACTTCAAACGAGTAGAAGTGCTGCGCCCCCGCGCGGATGATACCCAGCGAGATGCCGACCACCATCGGCACGAACCCGAGCAGGATCAGGCGATACGTGACGCGGTCGAGGCTCTCCAGCGACGGCATCTTG
>JAJXVI010000630.1 GCA_021782195.1 bacterium
CGTCGACCGCATGTCTCACGAGGTCAAATACTATCGTGGGTATCTGAAACTGGCCGCCCTCAACGGCACGCGGGTCATCAACAACCCGTTCTGGTGGAGTGCCGACGACAAGTTTTTTGGCACGGCGCTCGCTGCGCGCCTGGGCGTGGCTGTCCCGAAGACCATCCTTCTGCCGAACAAGAACTATCCGGATGGAGTCGTTCCCGAGTCGCTGAGCAACCTGAAGTACCCGATCGACTGGGAAGCCATGCTGGCCTACGTCGGACTTCCGGCAATCCTCAAGCCTGCCGAGGGTGGTGGTGGAAAATCCGTCAGCAAGATTCACAGCATTGAGGAACTCTGGCAGAAGTTCAACGAGAGTGGCGACGTCCAGATGATGCTTCAGGAATGCATCGAGTGGGAACACTATGTCCGGTGTCTGTGCGTGGGTCAGGAGAAAATCCTTCCCATCAAGTGGCATCCCCCGTTCGGTCGCATGTTCGGTACGTACTTTGTCGATCACAACCATCTTTCCCCCGAACTTGGCGCGCGGGTCGTGCACGACGCCCTGGCGCTGAACCGGGCCCTCGGGTACGACATGAACACCGTGGAATTTGCAATTCGCGACGGTATCCCGTATGCCATTGATTTCACCAATCCGGCTCCAGATTTTGATCGCAACTCCATCACCGATCACTATTTTGGGCAGGTTGTCGACTGGATGACTGAGCTTGCAATTCGCAAGGCGAACGAGCCCGGCGTTCCACAGGTGAACATCAAATGGTGGTCGATGATGGGATGGAACGACCCCACGCTCCACTACGCCACGCACACCAACGGTCACACCGAACATGCCAGGCCGTCGGCGTCAGTCAGCGAGACGGTAATCGCTCCGGCAGTCGTTGAAGCTTCGGAACCGGTCACGGTGGCAACCCTTGCACCCTCGAAGCCTGCCGACGTCGTCGAACACCCTGTATCTGCGGTCAACAGTTCCGCTTCAAAGCCGGCAGAGACTGCAAAGGCCCGCCCTGCAAAAGAGAACCGTAAGAAGGGGAAATAGTCGATGCAACAGCCCTTCACCATCGGAATCGAGGAAGAGTATCAGATTGTAGATCCGCATTCGCGAGAACTGCACTCACACATCCTTCAGATGATGGAAGAAGGGCGTCATTCCCTTGGTGATCGCATCAAGCCCGAGATGCACCAGGCAGTCATCGAGGTCGGAACCGGAATCTGCAAGGACATCCGAGCGGCCCGTGAAGACCTCCTGACTGCGCGCAAGACGGTGCATACGGTGGCGCGCCGTGCCGGTCTGGCCATGGTGGCCGCCGGCACGCACCCCTTTTCCGACTGGCGCGTCCAGGACATCACCCAGCACGAGCGATACAAGGAGATTGTCGAAGACCTCCAGGACATCGCTCGAGCAAATCTGATTTTCGGCCTGCACGTTCACATCGGCCTCAACGACCGCGAGCTGGCCATCGACATCATGAACGCGGCGCGCTATTTCCTGCCGCACATGCTGGCCCTGTCCACCAATTCCCCGTTCTGGCTGGGGCGCAATACGGGTTTCAAATCTACGCGCACAACCATATTCAAGCGCTTTCCCCGCACCGGCATTCCAGACTACTTTGGATCCTACGGCGAATTCGACTCGTATGTGAACCTGCTGGTGAAGACCGGATGCATCGACAACGGGCGAAAGATCTGGTGGGACGTGCGGCCTCATCCAATTTTTGACACCCTCGAGTTTCGCATCTGCGACATACCGACCCGTGCCGAGGACACGCTTGCCCTGGCCGCCCTGTGCCAGGCCGTGGTCGCCAAATTGTGCTGGTTGCAGGAGCGCAACCTGGGCTTTCGCCTCTATCGGCGCGCGCTTATCGAGGAAAACAAGTGGCGTGCCGCGCGCTATGGCAAGGACGGCCGACTGATCGATTTCGGGAAGAACGAGGAGGTGCCGTTTCTCGACCTCTGCCGGGAGCTCGTGGAGTTCGTTGAACCCGTCGTTGACGAGCTCGGCAGTCGCAAGGAAATCGAGCATCTGCTCACCATGGCGCAACGGGGTACCGGTGCCGACGAACAGCTCCGAGTCTATCACGAGACCCACGACCTCAAGAAAGTGGTCGACTACCTGATGGACGAGACACTCGTCGGCGTTGCCTGAGCGCGAAAGCGCTGGCTCGACGGTCAAGGAACGTTGCTACAGCGACAGCCTTTCCCTGAAAGCGCCTCGCGGGCCTCTCGAATCAGAAATGGCACGATGAGCAGCACCGCCACGGAGTCCAACCACCAGAGGTGGAGCAGCGCGTTGGCACCAAGTCCGGCGAGCAGCACCCAGGACAGGTAGCCGCAGGTAAGTGTCTCCACCGCGTCCGCGCGCAAGGCGCGGCTCCCCATCTCGTTGGCGATACGGAGCTTGGCACGCGCGAGCACTGGCATACAGAAGGCGGCGACCACGGCCACGCCGATTCCGGCCCAGGATGTGTCAGCCGCGTCGTGGCGGACAAGTCCGTAACCTCCCTGCATCACCACGTACAGCGCGAGCGCGATGAGAAGGAAGCCCCCCAGGCGGGCGGACCGCTTTTCCACCCGCGCAATCGTCTGCTCGTCCGGGGAGTGAGCGCTGCCCTCCTTCGACAGGCGCCAGTAGAGGACGCAGGCCGACAGCAATTCAATCCCGCTGTCGATGCCGAAAGCGAGTAGCAGGACGCTGTGGGCCAGCACGCCGGCACTCACCGCAACCGTGGCTTCCACTATCAT
>JAJXVI010000631.1 GCA_021782195.1 bacterium
CGATTCCCGCGAAGGAGCTCCTACCCGTTGCGCAACAAGAAAACCTTCGTGCTTGATACGAGCGTCCTGCTACACACTCCGGACGCCCTCTTCAGCTTCAAGGAGCACGACGTCGTGATTCCGATCGTGGTGCTCGATGAGATTGACCGATTCAAGCGCGGCACCATGGAACTCAATCGAAATGCGCGATTGGCGATCAAGGCACTTGACACCTTGCGCCAGAACGGGCGACTTGACACGGGCGTAAGACTTCCCAGCGGCGGTAGCATCACGGTCGACCTCAACCACCGCGATTCGCTCGACCTGCTCCCCCCCGGGTTCGAAGTCAACAACGACAATCGCATCCTGGCCATCGCACTCGCGCACAAGGAAAGACATTCAGGCCACTACGTTGCGCTCGTGAGCAAGGACATCAACATGCGGGTGAAGGCGCAGACCCTGGGCCTGCAGGCCGAGGACTACCTCACCGACAAAATTGAGGTCAACGAACTCTACGCAGGCCATCGCAGCGTAACCGTTCCCGCCAGCGTCATCGACGCCGTCTACCAGAACAAGGAAATCCCCCTGAGTGCCCTTGGCGATGCGCTTGCGGGTGACATCCCCTACCCGAATGAATTTCTCATGCTGGTCAGCGACGCCTCGGAAAACAGCACGGCCCTCACCCGACACGATACGGAAAAGCAGGCGCTCACACTCTTGCGTGACACTCGCCCAGAGGTCTGGGGAGTGCGCCCTCTCAACCGGGAGCAACGCTATGCCCTCGAAATTCTGCTCGACGACCGCGTCAAACTGGTCACCCTGGCCGGCAAGGCCGGCACCGGCAAGACCCTGCTGGCCATTGCAGCGGGGCTGCACAAAGTCGTCAATGACAAGACCTACCGACGACTGGCGGTATACCGACCCGTCATTCCGATGGGGAAGGATATCGGCTACCTTCCAGGCTCCGAACAGGAGAAACTGGCCCCGTGGATGCAGCCGATTTTTGACAATCTCGAATACTTGCTCGACGCTCACGCACCAGCTCGCAAGACGCCCCCGGCCACTGCTGCCGGTCCGCGGCACGGTTCTTCGCTCGACTACCTGATCGACAGCAACGTCCTCGAAATCGGGGCATTGACCTATATTCGTGGCCGCAGTCTGCCAGGGTTGTTCATCATCATCGACGAAGCTCAGAACCTGACGCCCCACGAAGTCAAAACCATTGTCACGCGAGCCGGCGAAGGCACCCGCCTCGTGTTCACGGGAGATCCCTACCAGATCGATCACCCCTATCTCGACAGCACGAGCAACGGTCTCACCCACCTGGTGGAAAAATTCAAGGGACACGCGATTGCCGGCCACGTGACGCTGGTCAAGGGAGAGCGTTCGGAACTGGCTGAACTGGCTTCGACCGTACTGGAAGGCTGAGCGTCTTCCCCCCGGATGGGGCCTGGGAGCCCTGCCCGGCCAACCTCGACCGTACTGGAAGGTTGATCCACCTTCCTTATCTCCTTTCTCTCGTCTGGCGCGGTAGTTTACAGGCCCTGGGGCATAAATGGAGTGACAATTCTTGTCGATAGATAATGTTGCGTTGGAGCAATGGCTGCGCGATTCGTCCACATGGGAGACCAGTCGCGTCATCCTTGAAGGAATGTCACCGCTGGAACTGCCTTCAATGGCGTTCACCAGTCGGGCCGAGGCCCGTGAGTTTCTTCGCCACTACGGCTTCAATCTCGATAATGAGGCCGACCGCACTGAACTGACCCACATCCATGGCGATGCAATCGGTTTCATAGAACATCATCTCATCCACGAAATCGGTTCGACCCGACGACTTGAAATTCCACGAGAAGTCACACACCCTGCTGACATCGCCGACCTTCTCGTGCTGGCCTCCGCACGCTCTGCTTCAAGCGAGCAGGCCGTACTGGGAAGGGTTGCCACAAGCGCCGCCGGATCGGGAACTTCGGCCGATGAATCGCAAGTGCGGCCTGATACGAGGTCCGTACCCGACAACAAAGCACGCTGGGCCTGTTCCGTGCTTCGAGTCATGCACACCATCCATCACGCGAACCGTGCCTTCCACTATGACAATCTTGAAGAGATTCGCAAACAGATCCTCGAACCGTTTCGTCAGTGCGTACAGGTTGACGAGCTGGGATGTCCTTATCTCCAGAAAGGGAACGATCGGATCCCGCTTGAGGGTGTTTTTTTCAAAGAAGACAAGAGTCGTGACAGCATCATCCTGAAATTGCTCCACAAACCGAACAACGTGGCGCAAGACATCTATGACTGGATCGGAATCCAGTTCGTGACCCGCACAGCGCTGGACGCCCTGCTCGTTGTCCGATTTCTCCAGGTCCACAACCTGGTGATCTTTGCCAATATCGTACCCGGGCGCTCCATCAACAACCTCGTCGACATTCGTGCCTTCTTCAACAGCTACGAGGACCTCAAGCAACGTTATCGCGCTCACGACGACAAAGCCCGCCTCACTCTGCTTGAGCATTTCTCGTCAGAGAAAAAAGACTTCAGCAAGATCGATGAAACTGTGCACGTCAATCCTTTCAGCGGGTCGGAATACCGCTCGCTTCAGTTCACATGCCGACAGCTCGTTCGTCTGGCTCACCCGTCCTTTCGACTCACCAGCAGAATGCGCGCGTTTCTCGAACGGCACCCGGATGATCCACACTGCGCAGCCCTGGCCCGCGAAATCGAAGGAATCCAGATCAAGAAGGAACGCGCCTTCTTCTTTCCCTTCG
>JAJXVI010000632.1 GCA_021782195.1 bacterium
GGGGGTCTCCAGATTGATGTCTCGCGCGATGATCTGCACCGCCCCGCGCTGGCTGATGAGCGGCTTCGGCTGGGTGCCACGGAGCTTGATGACGCGGTCGACACGCTGCGACGCCGTCTCGTCGTCTGCGGCGAACCACGAGAAGTTGTAGTCGACGACCGTCGGGTCGAGTCCTTGCAGGCTGAGCGCGAAGTCGAGAATGAAACGCAGACCGCTATACGGCGACGAATCACCCAACTCCAGGAGGTCCCGCAGCTCCTGGCAATCTTCCTTGAACTGGGCCCTCTGGTCTTCGACGACGTCTCGGTTCACGTGCTGTCCGAAGCCGAGGCGGTGCAGCGGGACGCCCGTGCCCATCATGTAGGTCTCCAGGAGATACTCGACGTCCTTGATGTGGTCGAGGTCCGCATCTCCCTCGAGATTCTTCACGTCGGTCAGGCCGTTGCCAAAGTAGTCGCTGATGAGCGGTGCCGTCTTGGGCGTGATCTGGTTCTGCGCCTTGTAGTCCTTGATTTCCTGAGGCGTGCCGGGTGCGTTCGGCGCGCCCACGCGGTGAAACCGACGCAGGGGTGCGCGCGTCCGCCTGCGAATGACGAGGTCTTCCCCCGTCATGTTCAGTTTGCGCCAGTACGAACGGATCTGCCTGCTTTTGCCCGCAAGAGTGCCACCGCGAGTGTGCCACCGTGCGTGCGTCAATGAGGGGGTGTGCGCACCCCCGTGAGATGCCACCGTGAGTGCGATAACGGCCGTTCAGGGATAGGAGTCCATCCCGTAGGACCGCGAACTGATCGTAGACTGCACGGCAACGTGGATTCGGTGGCGTATGTTTTCATCGATGCAACCGCTCGAACGCGGCGTCTGGTTGGAAGTCCTCTCGAACTGGCTCGGTGGCTCCGCGCAACTCTGCCAGTACGGTGAGGGGGTCGATCAGCCATCTACGAAGGGCGGAAGGTTGTCGAGACCCCATATGTCGACCGGCGTGACTGACCCGGCCTTCCTCTCGATCCCTGCAAGAGTGCGTGAGGGTGCCTGACTTGCGTGTCTCCAGGTGATGTTGTGCGGCAGAGATTCTTTGATGGAGGCTTCAATGCATGGCCAAGAAGCGCGCGAATCCGATCCCGGCGCTGCTTCCAAAGTTGTTTTCCCTGGTGTTCGCGGCTGCGCTTGCCTACGGTGCCTATCTTGGATGGGGACTTCATATTGCGTACGATAAGGGCTATGCGGCGGGCTTGACAGAAGGAACGCGCATGATGGACTACATCCGGTCCCAGAACCTGGAGGGGAAGCGATTTTTTGACTTCAAGAGTGAACACGTAAAGGCCGGGCTGACCGACTGTCCGGGCAGCACGTGGAAGGACAACCTGTGGAGACAGGGATACGTGTCTGGCATCAACTACAAGCTTCGACTGTGGCATTGACGGTTGACGACAGGCTCAGTCCTCGCCGGGAGGCCGGCGTCTGTTCTTGACATCTGATCGGCGGCGTTTCTCGTTGAGCCGCTCGAGGCGAGCGCCGGTGCTCGGCCGGGTGGGGCGACGTGTACGAGGCTGCCTTGTCGCCTGCTCTATCATAGCGCACAGACTCCGGACACAGTCTGCACGATTGCGTTCCTGGTCACGAAACTGCTGCGAAGCGATCAGCAGATCTCCGTCGTTGGTGATGCGGTTTCGCTGCTGCATTCGGAGACGTTCCATGACGGCGGGTTCCAGCGCCGTGGAAGCCTGCGTGTGCCAGCGCAGCTGCGCGCGAGACGCCACTTTGTTGACGTTCTGGCCGCCGGGGCCTCCCGAACGACTGAAGGCCCATTCCAGTTCATTGTCCGGTATGAAAATCTGTTCGTTGATCACCATAAGGCTTGCTGGTCTCGAAACTCGTGTGCCCGACGGTGTGTGTTGGCGTCAGGGCCATCCACAACCACCTTGGACGGCCACGGGAACGGTTCCTCTCTCTCACTCCCTGGTACCGCGTGCTCAAGCGTGCGTCCCGTATTTACTTCTTGTTAACAAGGTTGCAATGTACCTGGGACGTTCACGGTGCTATGATGCCCGCGGCCAGTGGATTTTGAGCTTTGGACCCGGAGTCCGGACGAGAACCTCTCGTGAGGTCGTTGCGGGCCTTCCACAGCGTGCGAGATGCGGTCAACGGACCGCGCCTGATTTCCATTTGTTGGTTTTCGAGACCGCTCTGGCCCTCCCTCGAGACACTTCAAGAAGGAGGTTGACAGCCATGTCAGGAGCAATAGCCACGAACTCCACGGGGATCGTGCTTGAACTCAGCGGGCCAACCACGGGTATCACCTACCTGTCCGGCTACCGTATCACGATCTGTCAGCAGTGACGCAAGACACGTTTCGACGTTGCCTCGTGGGCGAACGCTCACTCGCGAAGGCTTTTCCAGGCTGATACCGAATGGAGCGCCGACACCGGAACGCACGCTGCCGTACAACAGTTGCACGGTCGCCCTGAATCCTTGTCGGAGGTTCCAGCAAACGTCTACCACGGTTCGATTTGTGGCTCGCAAAGAGCACTTCGGTGTGCTCGTGTATGATCGCGAGCGAGGCGACTACATTCCCTTCGATGCTGACGCCGCTGCCATCTTCGAGGGTTCCCTGACGCGTTCCGTTGACGACCTCTGGGTGCAGTTCGAGCCACGGCTGACCCGGCAGTCTTTTGATACCTTTACAGCCCTCTGTCGTTCTATCGATCTCGTTGACGGAGGCGGTCGCTTCAACGGTGTGTTT
>JAJXVI010000633.1 GCA_021782195.1 bacterium
GTTTTTAGTGCGCCCGCGGTCAGGGAACGCGTTTAGGCGCTCCGCAGGAAGCCGTCGGGTGAGCTCCTCGATGAGGTTCGTGTCACGCGTGCTCAGCGTGCACGGGCCGACGCCGGATCCGTGTCTTCCTGTGGTACGGCCTGCGCCTGTTCCAGTGCTGCCAGTTGCTCACGCAGGCCTCTCAGGATTTCGCGCACGTCCTGTATGCTTCGTGGCACGTAGACCGCAAACGTGGTGCCTTGATCGACTTCGCTGGTGACTTCGATGCGCCCGCCGTGGTCTTCGATGATGTGCTTGACGATTGACAGACCGATGCCCATGCCCTCTACCTTGCGCGTCATGTAGTGGGCAACCTGATAGAAAGGATCGAAGATGTGTCGGACGTGCTCGGCGGTGATCCCGATGCCGTTGTCGCTTACAATGATCTCGACCGCGTCTCCAACCTCGGAAGCCGTGATGCGCACCTGGCCTCCTGGCTGGGTAAAGTTGACGGCATTCTGTACGATCTGGCGAAAGGCGTGTTCAAGTTTTTCAGCGTCGGCGCGCAGCGGCATGATGGCGCCGCTGGTTTCAAGATAAAGGGTCAGCTTGTGCTCTGCTGCCACGGGTTCCAGTTCTTGCACGAGTTGCGACAGTAGCGTCTGGATGGAAACCTCGCTTTTGCGGAGCAGGGCCAGGCCGCTTCTCATTCTGGAAAGGTCAAGCAGCTGGCGCAACAGCGATTCGAGCTCGCCCATCGAGATGTTGAGCCCTTCCACGATGCGCCCCATCATGCCGTCGGCGTCGTCACGCCCGACGGATCTCAGGAGACTTACGTAACCCTTCATCACGGTAAGGGGGGTCTTGATCTCGTGGGACACGATCGAGATGAAGGCGTCCTTGATGCGTTCTGCTTCCTGAGACACCTGGAAGCGTACCCGCAGTCGTTCGGCCTCCAACTGTTCCTGGAGGAGAAAGCGTACGCGCAGGAGGGAACGGACGCGTGCCTGGAGTTCGGCTCGGTTGAAAGGCTTGGAGATAAAATCCTCAGCGCCGGCGCGCAATCCCCGAATCTTGTCGTCAAGTTCCTGGAGAGCCGTGATCATCAGCACCGGGACGTGGCGCGTGCGAGGGTTGGCCTTCAGTTTTTCACAGACCTGATATCCGTCAAGCCCGGGCAGCATGATGTCGAGCAGGATCAGGTCGGGAGGGCGTTCGGTGGCGAGTTCGAGGCCCTGTTCGCCATCTGGGGCGACCTCGTAGGTGACGCCTTCTCCCTTGAGGCAGGCCTTGGCCAGCAGCACATTGGTCGGATTGTCATCGATGATGAGAATGCGCGGCACGTAGCCGTCGGACGCAGGCGGCAGATCGATGCGCGGGTTGACGGGGGGGGCGGTATCGTGCAAGCGCTGCACCTCGCACACATATTCTGGGGCAACTGCTTGACTCTCCTTCTGGTGCAACTGCTTGACTCTCCTTCTGGGGCGACGAATGGACCTTTCGTCCCGCCCCCGTGGCGCTGAGCGCGGCGCGGGGACGGCGCGGGGACGGCGCGCGTGCGGGTGCAGGAATGGTCCGGTGTTTGTCTAATCAGCGGCAGTCTGTTGTTGGCGCAGGCGTGGCTGGCAATGCCCGGTCGTGCTGACCGAGCCCCTCTGGTCGTGACGAGACGTTTTGCTCAAAGCGAGCTGCAATGCTCCGAGGCGTTTGTCCAGGCGTGTGGGCTTGGCACCTGTTTTCTCTTGAGAGGTATCGAAAACATGAGGCGGATTCCTGGTCTTGGCCGATGTTCCCTGGCCGGCGGTAACGGCTTGCGATGTCTGGCAGGTACTCTGGTGGGGGTCTTGCTCTGCAGCCTGCCTGGCCTGGCTCGCGTGAGTGCGCCGGTTGCGGGGAAGAGCGTGGTGCGCAGTGGCTCGAAAGCCGCGTTGACGACGCTACCGGTCGATCGGGAGACGTGGTACGCGATACGTTACAACGCCCAGTTGATAGGCTTTTCTCACTTCACGGTCGAGCCGCCGGTTGAGCTTTCCGGTGACCAGTACTATGTGATTACGTCGGCATCTCGGGTCAAGCTCGGGGCGGGCGAGAACAACGACGTGCAGTTTCGTTCGCGCCTGGTTGTCAACAAGGCTGGCTACCGCCCGTCGCTCTTTCAGTGTCAGCAGCGGGAGGGCCACTCGGTGGTACGCCTCGAGTGCCTCTTCACGCCAACGCTTGTGGAGCAGAAATCGGAGAACGGACCGCACGGCCAGTCGCAGCGCTCGGTGTTGCCGGTCCACGGGGCTCCCTATCTCGCGTTCAACAACGTCTGGGGTCGCACTGATACGTTCGTCGAACAGTACGTGACGCTGCTTGCAGCGTGGCGAAACCACGGCGAACATTCGATGGACATGACGGTCTACGACCCGGTGCTGGCCGGAACCGCGACCTGGCACTTTGACAACGAGGGCAAGGCACCGCTGCCTGGCGCGTCACCATCTGTATTGTGCCGGGTCGTCGGGGTGTCCGACGTGCACGGCCGCCCGCTGATCAAGGCGTGGCTTGACGCACAGGGGCGTCTCATGCGAGTCGACGACATGAACGGTGGTTTCCAGTACACGCTCTCCAACGTGCACGTGGAGGGTCTCGTGGCAAAGGCGAAGGTTCTCCGCCTGTATCGTGCGCTCTCGGACTTCTCCAACGTCTACTTCCCGAACGCGACGTTTCTCCGCCGGTTCGAGGCGAAGCTCAATGTGCGCATCAACGTCACACCCAA
>JAJXVI010000634.1 GCA_021782195.1 bacterium
CCCGTTCGCGGCACGCCACACAGCGTTGTCACGCCGTCTTCATCATGATGATTCCCGCGTCCGGATTTCGTCTATCTCGGTCAGTGACCTGATAGCGACGCGCCCATTCGCGACGACCATGAACACGACGTCCGGATTTCGTCTGTCTCGGTCAGTGACCTGATAGCAGCGCCATTGTATCGCGCGCGAAACCAGCACACTCGCGCAGGGTGTACCACACGCGCAAGCGTGCTCTCGTGTAGCCCGGACTCTCGAACGCAGGCGCTCCAAAAGCTCTCAGGCCAAGGTGCCGCGCGATGACGACACACCGCAGCACGTGAAACGGATCGGTGCTGACAAGGCAACTCTGCCAGTGGTGCTCCTCCATCAATGCGCGAGCGTAAAGAAAGTTCTCATACGTGGAATGCGATAACGTCTCAACGTGCATCCGGTCAAGCGGTACGCCGAGACGTGCCGCCGCGGCCCGCGCGACGATCGACTCGACCGGCCCTGACTCACCGGCCCCACCCGTAAAAATGATGGCGGTTCCCCAGCCTTCCTCATACAGGCGCACCGCGTTCGAGATCCGTGCCGCAAGCATTGGACCGGGCTGCCCGTTGGCGCTGCAGGCCGCACCGGGTACAATGATGCAATCCGTACGATATGCGGGTCGAACATTGCCTCCCATCGTGATCGTAAGGAGCGCGAGCGCCAGACAGATGACCGTCAACATTACAAACCACACGGGACAAGACTACTCCGCGCGCAATCAGCGTCCTCTCACGTCGCCCACACGGGCCCGAGAAAGCATGGACTTATCGGCTTGGTGCGTCGATGAACACGTCACAGGCTGTCCGGTGCGAGTGGCCAGCAGGATGCCTGGAGGCTCGTCAAACGGGGTATCCCGCACCTCGACTGCACGAGACCCGGGCAATGACGGCCTCAACCTGGAGGGATCGGTGCACATCGGACGAAGATAAGGCTTTCGCCGATCCGCGGGCTGATGGCGTGCAACAGGACCACCCCGGGAAAGGGCACGACCGATGAAGCGTGCCTTGCGTCGTGACATCCACAACTTCGCATTCCGAAACTCCGAAACAGCTTTGTTTGTTGCAATGCAGAGCGCCGCGGCGGCGGGCCGCGAGTTGGTTCGCCAGATCCCCGGAACATTCCACGAATGAAGGAGACCACGTCGATGAGTTCGCAGACCCGTTCAAGGGTGACGCTTGCCCTGGCCGCCCTGTTTGTACTGGCCATGCTACAACCTGCCCGCGCCGATCTTTCGGCCCAGCAGGTCTGGCAGAACGCGCTGACGCGCATGAGGTCGATGCGTGACTACACGCTGAACTACAACTACAGCGGTCCCAAGGGAAACTTCGTGTTCGACTACGCGGTCGTGCGTCCGGATCACATCAAGACAAAGATTCTGAAGGGTGCGCACAAGGGAGTCGTGCTCATCTACGATCCGGACCAGTTCGGAAATCAGGTACGCGCGCGGCAGGGATGGTTCGGTCGTGGCCTCTCGCTGAACGACCCGCAGGTCGCAAACTCACCCGTCATCCAACCGGTCTTCGACATGATCATGGACAAGACGCGCCGCCCTTCCTCGGTCACACTGAGCGGCTCAGGAACGGTCATGGGGCGTCCGGTCTACCTTCTCACGGTTGTTGCGGGGGGTCTTCAGCAGTCCTTTGGCATCGACAAGCAGACTTTCGACGTGCTGCACTGGACCTACACCGACAGTAAAGGTACTGATGACCGCACGTTCTACAACATCAAGCCCAACGATCACCCGCGCATCGAGTTCTAGCTCCCACTGCGGCTGCGCCCCCTTCTTGCGGGGCGCGGCCCCTCCGGGGCATCGCATCCACGCCCCCAGGGACGCGACGGGACCTGGGGTCCACGCACCCTGAAAGCACCCTCAAACGCCGACGGGTCCACGCCCATCCTCATCGGGGTCGGTCGGTCATCCATCGTTCATCGCAATCCGCCGCTCGCGCGACACGCAGCCACCACGCGATTCCATCGCCCCCTGGCGCGCAACCAGGCGAGAAAAGCCCACTTGCGTACGCGCAGACGATAGTTACGGTCACGTCGGAAACTGGCCCACTCCACTTGAGCTTTCTGTCGGTAGTCTTCCAGCAGATATCCGAGCATGCGAAGGGAATCGGGCCTGGCAAGATCCGGCCGTGGCGACGACCCGCTCCAGAACGGATACCCGAGCGCCCGCATCGGTTTCTCGCCCACCGCTTCGATGAGTGCAATCTCTCCTGGTTTGAGTTCTCGAACAAACTTGCGCGCGTTGTCCTGCATGAAGCCTCTGCCGGTGTTGCGCCAGTCCCCGCACAGCGAAGCACTGCGGCGGGCCTCGTCGGTGTCGAAGAAGCTCAGCATGCCTGGCTCGAACTCCTCTCCCAGAAACTCGCAAAGGGCACGAATTCGTGCTTCTGGCTCGGCGATGAGGTCCTCATAGTGGAGTCGAAGAAACGAAGCAGGCGTCAGCGTGGCTTCCAGATCAAGCGCCTTCTCCTGTTCGATGGTCCACAGCCGCGCCACGAAGTACGGATGAAAGTGATTGAATACACTCCTCCGAGCCGATACAGCCACGTCGCGAGGATCACGCACCAGGTGGATGAACTGGGCATTGGGAAACGCGGTCAGCACTGCCGCCACCTCGTGAATCATGAACGTGCTCTTGCACCCCCACCTGGCTTTCCCACGCTGTCTCCGGTAGAGCTCGTGCACTGCGGCGTAGA
>JAJXVI010000635.1 GCA_021782195.1 bacterium
GTGCAGTGACAGCGTGATGTGGAGTCCAGTTCACACCGATCCCGCCATTGTTGCGCCCGCTACTGCAAGCTGCCCGACGCTGATTGCCGCGTCGTTCGGAGGAATCTGCCTGTGGAAGAGCACGCGAAATCCGAGCGCCGTCAATCGTCCCAGTGTGAGTTCGGTGAGGAAGGCATTCTGAAAAACTCCCCCGCAGAGGGCCACGGTATTGAGGCCGCGGTGCTGCCGGATCAGGTTGCACCCGGCTGCAACGATCTCGGCAACGGTCCCGTGGAACCTCCCTGCCACCAACTCACGCGGGGTACCGCGCAGAAGGTCGCGGACAATTCCGGCGATGAGGTCCGCAGTTTGCACCTCAAAGCCATCGAGGAAATCTCTCATCGTGAACGCATAGGTTGCGCCGGTGTTTGCTTCAGCCATCTGCTCGAGTTCGACTGCGGCCTGTCCTTCGTACGTGACGGTGTCCCGCACGTCCAGAAGGGACGCGACCGCGTCGAACAGCCTGCCCGCGCTCGACGTCAGGGGGGAATTGAAGGTAAGTTGCGCCATGCGCAGCACGAAGTCCCAGGTGGTGGCGTTGCGTTGGACGACGGGCAGGGGAGGAGGTGTGCGCCCGAAGGCCTGCTCAAGGTAGACGGCAGCCATTCGCCACGGCTCGCGAATCGCTGCCGTGCCTCCAGGAAGCGACACAACCTGGAGATGCCCGACACGCGAGAAGTCGCGAAGGTCGGCCACCAGGAACTCCCCTCCCCAGATCGTGTGGTCGCAACCGTAGCCCGAACCGTCAAATGCGACGCCGATAACCGGCCCGCTTTCTCCGTTGTCGACAAGGCAGGCTGCCACGTGCGCGTGATGGTGCTGAACTCCCATCGTGGGGATACCCTGCTCCAGTGCCCAGCGCGTGGAGAGGTAGTCTGGGTGCATGTCGTGGGCTATCAGGGTGGGACGCACGCGAAAGAGTCGCGCGAAGTGGTCGATCGCATCTGTGAAGGACCGGAAGGCTTCCTCAGTTTCCAGGTCGCCAAGATGCTGGCTCGCAAACGCGTGCCTGTCGCGTCCCACGCAGATGGTACTCTTCAGTTCGGCTCCGACACTCAGCACCGAAGATTGCAGGGTAAACGGCAGCGTGACCGGTTGAGGAACGTAACCTCGTGCGCGTCGCAGGATTATCGGTGCGTTGGCGTACACGCGTACGATGCTGTCATCAGTGCGGACGTGGATGGGTCGGTCGTGCGTCAGGCAGGCGTCGGCCAGCGACGAGAGGCGCTTCTGCGCGTCCTCGTCCCGATAGACGATCGGTTCGTCCGAGAGGTTGGCGCTTGTGAGAACGACGGCATTGTGTGGGAATGATTGCGGGTTTGCAGCGGTCTGGGGGGCGTGCGGCGGGATTGCAGCGGGAAGGACGTCATGCGGCGGGATCTCCGCGAAAGCGCGTAGGAGCAGGTGATGAAGCGGGGTATACGGGAGCATGATGCCCAGAAGACGATTTTTTGGCGCGACAGCCTCGGACACTCCGGCATTGGCCCGTCTCTTCACCAGCACAATGGGACGACGGACGCTCGTGAGCATCTCCTCTTCGAGCGGGCTGATATCGGCCAGCGTGCGCGCTGCTTCGAGGTCGGTCACCATGAGCGCGAACGGTTTTTCGTCTCTGTATTTTCGCTGCCGAAGGACGTTCGCGGCGCGTGGGTGGCGCGCGTCTACGGCGAGGTGGAAGCCACCCAACCCCTTCACCGCGATGACGTGCCCGAGCGAAAGCATGCGCGCAGCCTCGCGAATGGGATCGCCAGCCACCGCCGTGCCATTGCCATCGAGCAGTTTGAGCTGCGGACCGCACGCGGCGCAGGCAACGGGTTGGGCGTGGAAGCGACGATCGACCGGTGACATGTATTCTGTTGTGCAGGGGTTGCATAACCCGAAATCGGCCATGGTGGTGTTGGGTCTATCATAAGGGAGGTCGCGTACGATGGTGAAGCGTGGCCCGCAGTTGGTACAGTTTGTGAACGCATATTCGAAGCGCCGGTTTGCGGGGTCACGCAGCTCGCGCAAACAATCCGGACACGTTGCGACGTCCGGCGCGACGAGTGTGAAGCCCCCGGCACCATGCTCGCTCGTGGCGATTGCGAACGAGTGATTCGTGCCTGTTGGCTGGAGGGTTTCCGAGGAAATTCGCTCAATTACGGCGAGTGGCGGAGGTTTGCGCTCCAAGGACGCAACGAAGCGGGCAACTTCGTCCTCATCACCCTCAACTTCAATCAGCACGCCCGCGTTATCGTTGGAGACGGTTCCCAACAAGTTGTGCGCCATTGCAAGACTGAAAACGAACGGACGAAACCCGACTCCCTGGACGATTCCCTCGACGCGGATCCGTTTCCGAATGATGGGCATGGGAAAAACTTCAGCAACGTTTGCGCGTGCCCTCTCTACCGCCTGCACTTTCATTACACTTACAAACCTCGCGGTTCTGTTCGACCGGACTGTACTGCGCGTACCCGGTGGAGTGGTCGGGATTTTCCCGTATTCTTTGCGGTTTTGTCCGCACTGTGGGTGTGAGGTTGACCGAAGGAGATGGGTGAAAAGAGGGGGAACCTCAATGCGCACAGGGACACTCGTCGTGCTGGTGACGCGTCGCCTGCGTCCCACGTGGGACGTGACTGTGGCGACTGTCGCAGGACTCTGCGTTCCGCCAGGGCTTTTGGGGATAACCTGTACGTCCGGGCGTGCCGGTACGGAGG
>JAJXVI010000636.1 GCA_021782195.1 bacterium
CACAGACATAGCACGATAGATTCTGTTCCACATTTCCTGCCAGAACCAGGCTTCCCTTCAAAACCGGTCTCGTTCCCACATCTTTTAAGAAAATGCGACCCTTAACGGGCCGAACATGTTAACCTACTGGCAACAAGATGGCAACCTGCGCGCCGTACAATCTGTGATGGCAGGATACGCGCGCCGAGAGCACACAAGGAGACGTCCTTCACGCATTCGCGCTGCCGTGCGCACAAGCGTCCCCCCCACTTTCAAAGCCTGCCAATCGATACGGGCCATTGCAACGCTCGATGGCCCGAAAGCGAGCCGCACGTGGATTACCTGAAGGGCGCCTGGCAGACGGGCGTAAGCGAACTCAATCGCGCAGGGCGAGACATCAGCGCCGCCGGCCGGAGTGTATCCCAGGCTGCACAGCGCGTGCAGGGCCACATCAAGGATGGCGTAAACGCCCTCGACAGCACGGTCGACCACGCCGTTGACAGTTTCGAGCAATCGCGCCTCGGAGACAATGCCGTCGGGCATGCACTGGGAAAAGCCACGAGCGCAACCACCCACTTCACGGGGGGAGTGGTAAAGGGCGCCACGGGGCTGGCCACGGGTGTCGTGGGCCTCGCGGGAACCGCCGTGCGCGTTGACGGCGGGGCAGTTCAGTACGCAACCAGCAGCGCCTACCGTCACGACGTCAATCACGAAGCCTCCCATCTTGCGCACGAGGTTGCCGCGCACCCCACGGCGATTCCTCTCCAGCTCTATCACGGCGCGCTGGCCGCCTTCAAGCATGACCCGGCTGACTTTGCCGGCCAGGCTGTCGGCGTCATTGGAACCACCGTGCTCACGGCGGGAGCGGGCTCTGCGGTGGCAACCGCGGGTCGCGGAGGCGTCATTGCCCAGGGAGCCGATGCGCTCGCTGAAGCCGGAGAGGCCGGGCAAGGCCTCGAGATCGCCAACGACGCCCAGGCCGCAACCTCGACCGGCCGAACCGCGGCTGAAGCCACCGAAAGCGCCGCCCGGCCAGAAGTGACCGAGCCCGGCAGTCTTCCACAGGCCGAGCCGAGCGCCGGCTACGATCGACTCGGCGACCACATGACCGAGGTCGGTAAGATCAAGAGCGGCATCGTCAAAGGCACCCACAGTCGCGACGATTTCTACAAACTGATGGAAGGCCGCGGCGTCGTATCCGAAGAACCCGTACCGAACATGCCCGGGGTAAGCGTGGCGAAGTACCGCACCTACAAGGCCACGCAGGAAGGGCTGACGTCCCAACTGCGTGACGGCGAACAGATGAAGACGCTGTTTGACCCGGACGTGTGGAAACGCGACGACATCGTGAATCTCGCCCGCAACGTCTTCGGCGACCGGCCGGCCACAACACCCGATGGCCCCATCACCGCACAGTTCCGCGGCCAGCAGTTCGTCGGCCACGTGCGCGGCGGGCAGATGCAGAACTTTGGAGTCGAACCGAGTGCCCCCTGAGTCGTCCCCCATCGTCCGCCGCATTGGCGTCGACCATCACCCGTTCGAACTCGCCTTCACCCCCTCGGAGCGGGGACTGGAGCTTGGTATCCGTTCTGAAGACGCGTCCCACGCCCCGCTGGCCAACGTTGTTTCAACCGCGTGGGTGTACGGAATCGACGCATTCCTGAGCGCGGTCATCGCGCATCGCGGCCAGTCGTTTGAAGACGTCGGATTCACCTGGGAAGGCGACGACGCGCCACCGGACTACGTCACGCTGATTGATATCGACGACGAACTTCACGTTCCCCAGCGTATCTTCCGTGACTTCGTGCTGTCCGTTGCCTTCACAACCCTCGAAGTGACGCGCGAACTGGGCCTTCCCGGCCCTGCGTGGAAAGACCGCCTGTCAGACCTCAAGGCATCGTGAACACCGCGCATCCAAATTGACCTTCATCAATGCGCGACCCCGGCGGTCAGCGTAGACTCTCATCAGGCACTGTGAGTTCGCGCACGCTGTCCGGATTGCGGTCAGAAACATCGCATCCGTCTCGACGCCCGGCGCTCCCTGTGCCCGAACATGCAATCCGCGGTGCGGGGCAGGAACAGATGAGCGTCCACTTCGAACACGAAATCATCTCGGGTGGTCGAGTTCCACCGCACCGGATGGAGGAGCTCAGATGACCATGTCCGCAGCGCTCCACGGAAGGGGACAATCCGTGCGCAACCGCGCAACCACTCGCCCGACCGACCATCCTCCGATGCCGCGTGAACACGGCGCCTGGGGTATTCTTCTGATTCCGTTTGCGACCGCCGCATGCATCAGCCGAACGGCAAGCGCGCCGGTCCTTCTGCTTCTCGTCAGTGTCCTGTGCTTCTACGTGGCGCGAACAAGCTACTTGAAGAAGAACTTCACGTGGATGGCGCTTCTGCTCTTCGGATCGTGCGCTGCCGCAGCCCCCCTGCTGCTCTGGTGGCACCTCTGGTGGTTGTGCGCGTTCGGAGGCGTCGGCGCCGTGCTGGCTTTCCGCCCGACGCAGCGAGACGTCGTCAATGAAGTGGTGGCCGTGGGAGGGCTGACACTGACCGGGCCCGCGGCGTGGTACGCAGCATCCGGCCGGCTGGACCACATGGCATTCCTGATCTGGGCGCTCAACACGCTCTATTTTGTCGGAGGCGTGCTCTACGTCAAACTCCACATCGCGGCAGCCATACGTCGCAGAGAGTTTGACGGCATCGGGGAGCGGTTCGGGTTCGCGTGGCTCAACCTCGCGTGGTACG
>JAJXVI010000637.1 GCA_021782195.1 bacterium
CGTCGTACTGGCGGTAGGCCGGCCTGTCCGGCGTGGCCGCCGCGCGCGCGCGGAACAGTCCGCTCAGGGTCTGCGCGCGATACCGTTGCGCTTGGAACCCCTGGGTATGCACCGCCCGAACAATATGGTCAGGCGACCGACGAGCGGGCCGACGTGTATGCACTTGGCGTTACCCTCTTTGAACTTTTGAGTGGTCGCGATCCGCGCGAAAACGGCTTCGTTTTTCCCGCGCTGTCGACCCTGGAACTGCCCGTTTCCGCGAATCTCTCTGCGATAGTGGCGCGTGCCGTGCAGGCCGATCCCCGCCGTCGGTTTCCAACCATTGAGGCCATGGGCCGTGCGTTGCGTGGCGATCGAAAGGGGCATCTGGCGCGGGGTACTGGCGCCGTGCTTGTGGTAGGGGCTGCGAGCGCCGCGTGTACCCTCCCGGTTCCATTGCTTCGTTTCGGATGCGGGATGCTGGCGTTTCTTGGCGCTGCATCCCTGGGGGCGTCAGGAGTCGGTCGTGATGCACCTGACGATCGGCCCCTTCGCACCCGCCGACTTCTTGGCATGCTGGTTGTGCTTCAGGCGGCACTGGTCGGGGCGGCGCCACTGTTGCTCCCTGCTGGAAGCTTGAATGCCGTGTTGCGCCGGCTTGCCCTTGACGTTTCAGGAGGCGAAGTGGGGATCAACGGAGCCTCTCCCACCGGGTTCGTGCTTCTGATGATGCTGGCTGGCCTGGGATTCCTCGGCGGCCGGGTGCTTGTGCGTCGGGCTTCCATGCGCCTTCCCCTCGCGTTGGCGGCCTGCATGCTTGCCCTGTTCGTGGCACACGGCGTGCGTGACACCGCCCACGACGTTGGGGCCGTCTCGCTGGCTGGCCTTCCTACGCCCCTGTGGGTCCGTCAACTGGGATTCGTGGGCAGCGAAGGGCGTCCGGACATGACGTCGCTTTCTGCTCCGGGCAATGTCGACAGTTCCGCGGTGGCGCTGCGTACCGGAGTACACAACTACGCCGTTTTCGACGCCGCAAGCGGCGCGGAGATTTTTAAGGGTCATACGGATGATCCCCAACCGTTACGTGAGTGGAACGGCGTCCTCCCGATACTTCACGGTCGCAGTTTTGTTGGGCGATCTTCAACGGGTCGCGTTCTGCTGCACGGTGAGAGTGCATATCAGCTTGACGCAGTGACAGGCGATTCCAACCTCATGTATGCGCTGTCCGACGGACGCCTGGAGGCCTTTGGCCTGCCGGCCTCGGGCATGACAATGCAGCTTCGCTGGACCTGGCTTGCTCCCTCTGGCGGTGTGCCCAGGGTGCTTGGAGGCGGGCGCAACGGCGTGGTACTGGTCGCGACGGGCGACGGAGAAACCCTGACCGCCCTTGATAGCCGCACCGGGCAGGCACGGTGGCATCGCACCCTGGATTCCCAGGCTGTTTCCTGGAACTGGGACGAGGAGGGATGCCGTGCATTCTCCACTCCCGCGCATCTGGAGTTTCTCGATGGTGGCACCGGTCGTCTCGTGCACGACGTGCGCCTTCCTGTCGGAAATGTAACGAGCATGATGCGCACGGGTGACGAGCGCTATGCGTTGATGATCGGCAATACCCTCTACGGGGTTGACGTTCGTATGGGGAAGGTACTCTGGGCGACCACGGCGTTCGGAGAGAACTTTCAGATGGTGGGCACACGTGTTGGTGCGGTCCTTCTGCAGAACGGAGCGGCCCATCTGCTTCGCGTAGATTCCCAGACCGGTCGCGTGCAGTGGGAGTTCTGGGCCGGTTCACTGCTTGCCCACCTGCTGCCGCCCGCTGCGGCGCCGGTCTACTCCGAGGGAACTGGCAATACGTGGTGGGTGCAGCAACGGATCGGTGGGCGGTTGTACGCGGTCGATATTCAGACCGGGCGTGCAATCTGGGCCTGTGCCCTTCGCGCGGGTGTTCGAGTGTCACGGGTGCTCGTGGTCGGGGGGCGTCTGCTTGTCCTGAGTGATGACGATCAGCAGGGGCTTGCGTTGCAGGCGCTTCCATGTCCGGTTGTGCTGATGGGGCGTCCCACGCCGCGCTGACGCTGTTTTCGCGGTTCGAGCTCGGGGGAGGGGCGCGACGGCTTCTCCCCCGAGCAGGTTGCATCAGGGCGTCCCCCTGCGCGCATCAGGCGCGGATGCGCTTTCCCCATCGGTTCATCCGAGCGCTGCGAGTCGAGGAATGTCCCTTTTCTTTCGCGTGAGGATGCGGCTTCGAGCGCTGCAGGGAGCGGCTGTGTCCGTGCCCAACCTCATCGTGTGCGATCATCTGTCCGGCGTGCGCTCGTTCTCGGGGCCGCTGTTGCGGGCGTTGGATTTCTGTTGCTTCTGTTCACGCACTGGCGCCACTTCTTCGGTTTTGCGAAGCCGTATCATGGCGCCAATCCCCACACCTGGCGCCCGCGCCTGACGTGGCAGTACTGGGTTCTGGATCCCTCGCGGATCGTTTTCTTCCTCCACGGAGAGGCATCCGCGCTGGTGGACCGGCCCGGTCCGCTGATGGTGTCCGCAATTCCGACTGACCCGCGGGTTCCTCCATCTCATCTGCGTGTGTCCGCTTCGGCCCGACTGGTAGGCACGCGGGTCCTCGACGGTCCGAATTCAAAGGTGCTTGGCGTGCTTTGGGGCAGTTAGCTCCTGAGCAATTAAGTTCTTTAAGGCGAGTTGCCACTATTGAAAGCATCGGTTCATCAACCAGAATAGAAGGAAGCCGATTGACTGAC
>JAJXVI010000638.1 GCA_021782195.1 bacterium
TGGTGAGCTGATCGGCTCTTACAGCGACGTGTGGCCGAATGTCTATCGTTCGGTTCCCCACAACGCAGTGTCACTGGACTATGATCGCCTTCAGGTTCGCATCCGAAACCGCTCAGGCTACAATCGTGACTTCCGCTTCATCGTGCTCGAGCCGGTTGACCCGGTCAAGGGTACGCCGATCCCCCCGCAGCGCGACATTCACCTCTAAGATTGCTTCACCCGGGTACACGGCTCGTGTGTCCGGGTGACAGTCGAACTGCAAAGACGTCTGTGTCCACAGTCCTGCGTCTCTCTGACTGAGCAGGTTGCTTGACTGGGACCGGACCACTTCGGGAGACGTCGCGTGCAGAGGAGACTCGGTGAACACTCTCGAGGCCCTGTGAATGCGCAGGGCAAACGTTTTACAACTCCAAGCGGGGTCTGCCAGTGCGGCAGACCCCGTTGTCGCACGTGTGGGATGTGGCTGTGTGCGGCGAAGTCAGACTTGCGGCGTCCGACCCGCGTCGGTCACCTTCCGAGGGAGGTTGGTCCGCCCTGAGCACGGTATACGGGAACTCAAGGTTTGCTTCCAGGCGACGTGCCGCTTGAGCGAGCGTTCACCTGTCCTGACCACGGCTTATTGGGGCTCTAGAAGCCCGGCCGAAACCCCCCTTCTGATGGTTGCGGGTATCCCGCAACCTACAAGATATAGTAGATCGGCCGGCCTTCTAGCCCCCAGATGTTGATCGGCGCGACCTTTTCGGCCGCGCCTCTAGGTGCGCCGCCTTCCTCGGCAGGTAGCGGAGCTGTCCGATCAGACGCGAGAGAGACGGGAAGGCCTGCTGTGAGTCTCTGGTGTGCATGCGTCTTGCGTCTGTTTGATGGAAAGGGGCTTCTCGACGTGCCAGATGTTTCTCATACGATCTGCTTGAAACTTTGCTCGCTCCTTTGCGGGTATCCCCCGTTCAGCGACGTGCGGGTTCGCGCAGGGACCCCAGGGGGGCGCCTGTCGTGGGTTTGATCCGTGCCCGTGGCGGTGCTGTCCTGATCCTGTTTGCGCTCTTCACGAGCGGGGGCTGCAACTGTTCTCCTGCGAGCGAAGCCTGCTCGGCGCCTTTCCGAGAGCCCCCCCATCGGATCATCAGCCTTGCTCCGAGTGCCACTGAGATACTGTTCGCGCTCGGCGCCGGACCGCAGGTTGTAGGGCGCACGAGTTACGCCGATTATCCTCCCGCGGCCCGCCGTCTTCCCTCGGTCGGAGGTGTCCAGCTTGACCTCGAGAGCCTGGTGGCACTGGCTCCAGACCTGGTTGTTGCCGAGTCAATCACCTCGCCTGACGTGGTGCGGCGATTGCGCGCCCTCGGTCTCAACGTGCTGAAGGTGGATTCAAGCAATCTAGACGGTTACTTCAAGACGCTGGCCACGCTGGGTCTGGTCACCGGTCACGTTGCGGCAGCCAGGAATCTGTCGCGCACCCTGCATCACAAGATCGCCTGCCTGCAACGTCTCATCGGCCGAACTCCACTGGCCCGTCGTCCGCGCGTCTTTGTCGAGATCTGGAATCGACCGCTTCAGACTGCGGGTGCGGGAACTTTCATTGACGACTGTATCCGTCTGGCCGGAGGGAGGAACATCTTTCATGATCTTGATGGTTATCCGCAGGTCAGTCCTGAGGCCCTCGTCGTGCGTGATCCCCAGGTCGTTCTTCTGACCAGTTCGACCGTTGCTTCCTTTGAGGCCAGGGAGGCCTTTGCAGGTCTGACTGCGGTGCGCGATCACGCTGTGCACGCCGTTCTCGCCGATACAATGGTTCGTCCATCTCCTCGCCTGGTGGACACCCTGGGTCTGCTGGCGAACTACCTGGGGGTTGCCAGGCTTCCGATGCCTTTGAAGAGTGCCCCCCCTCAATGACACTGTTCGTATGCCTGCCACTTTTACGCAGCCTGCTGCCGTGACGGGCCTGGCTCGAGTCGCACGATACATCTGACCCTGGCTCACGTGTGTTCCGAAAGGTGATGACATGACGCGCTTGGCGCTCCTACGGCGACTGTTTGCAATGCTGTCCGTGCTTGCGGTGATCTGCAGTGCCTCGGCCACGCTGGCGCTTTGCAGTGGAACGTACTACATTCCGCCAGGAGACATTGTTCGCATTCTGACTCACCCGCATCTCGGATCGCTGGGTTCTGACCGCGATCCCGCACTCTCCTGGATATCGCAGGAGGCCCGAATCGTGCGCGAGATTCGGCTTCCGCGTGTCGTGCTGGCAGCTCTGGTGGGAGCCTGTTTGTCGCTTGCTGGAGCGGCCTTTCAGGGGATGTTGCGGAACCCCCTTGCTGACCCGTACATCGTCGGGACCTCCTCCGGAGCTGCATTCGGAACAGCACTGGGAATCGTACTTGGCCTGTCGAGTGGCTTTGACTCAACGTGGTACGCAGCCCCCCTGTTCTCGTTTGGCGGAGCTGCCCTCGCCATGGTATTCGTATTCCTGTTGTCTCGCGTCAACGGGCGTCTTCCGACCGACACGTTTTTGCTGGCAGGTGTTGTCGTGGGTTCATTCCTGTGGGCGTTTGTCTCGTTTCTGATGGCCATCTCCCAGAATCGCATGCGTGAAATCGTCTACTGGCTCATGGGCGATCTGTCCCTGGCAAACTGGCCAATGGTAACCCTGATACTCCCATACTTCGTCATCGGTGCTGTCGCGCTGTGCCTGCTCTCACATCGGTTGAATCTTCTTGCGGTTGGG
>JAJXVI010000639.1 GCA_021782195.1 bacterium
CGTGCCCGGGAACGCTGAACACAAGTTTTCCCGGCTTCCTTTCGGGAAGATGGGAAGACTCTCCGAGGCACATGCGTAGATCGGTCTTCTTTTCCGTTCTGGTGACCGTCGTACTGCTCGTGTCCTTGGTCGGCCCCTCCGACGCAGGTGAAGTAAACACACGCTACCTGCATGCCAGTGACGTGAAGACACTTCTTCCCTGGATCAGTCAGAACGCCATTGGCCGTCCGTCAACCGCGTTGCTGCTCCACCGGATGCTGTCTGCAACGGTCATCGCCCTCAAGCAGCGCCACGTACGGCCGGCACCCCTGCCACATCTGCCCGGGGGCTCCCCACACGACATCCTCGTATTCATCCACTGGCTGAATCGACGCGAGGCTTCACCAGTGGGCCGCTCGCTCGTGCTTCGCCAGGCACTCCGACAGATGCTGACGAGCCTCCACGAGGATGGAACACGCTTCTACATGCCGGACACCTACATGGAACCCCCGGAAGTCGAAGGCTATGACAAAGGAGGCGTGGGCATCCTGGTGTCTGACACCCCCGACAGCCACGGCCACTTCATCATCTTTGAGACGCTCGACGGCTTCCCGTGCTCGGACGCTGGCATTCGTCCTGGAGATCGTCTGGTATCGGTCAACGGGCGCTCTGTCGTGGGAATGTCCTACCGTCAACTGGCAGACCGCGTGAGAGGCAATCTGGGGACTCGGGTGACCCTCGGGATCCTGCGCCGCGGAACCCCTGCGCCGCTTCACTTCACGCTCGAACGCGTCTGGCTCAACCCGAATCCAAAGAACATCTCCTGGAAGGTACTCGACAAACACGTCGGCTACATCCGCATCAAGTTCATGGGCGATCGCCTCAACCTGGAGATGATGCAGGCCTTCGCATACTTCAAGCGCGAGGGCGTACGCCAGGTGATACTCGACCTCCGCAACAACGAAGGACTGCTGACAAGCTCGGAAGGGCTCGGAGCCGTTTTTCTCGGAGACAACCGTGAAATCACGCGCCTCGTGAGCAACACCGGTGTTGCGGTGGAACGCACCCACGGCCTTCAGGCAACCAACCTCCCGACCATCGTGCTGGTCAACCGTTATACCTGCCCATCGGGCATCCTCCTGGCAGGCGCCCTGCGCGACTACCACGCCGCACGCGTGCTGGGAGAGGCCACGATCTGGAGAGACCAACCGCGAGTTGCCAGAACACTCCCTGACGGGAGCACTGTGAGGGTGACCACGGGCTATTACCTCCTCCCTGGGGGAGAAGTACTCCGAACACGATCCCGATCGCTCAGGCCAGACATCCTGGTCCCACAGAATCCACTGGACCCGCTGGGAACAAATAGCGACCGACAGCTGCAGAAGGCCGTGCTCCTGCTGTCCGCCTCGCCCTCAAACCCGTGACGCGCGGGTTGAGCATCACGGCGGAAGGGAAGCACGCACAGTTGAAACAAAATGCTCGTTCTCACGTCATTACATCGTGTTCCTCCAAAAGCGAACACCGTGGCCACGTAATGTTCGTGGCTTCCACGGCACAACGCGGAGACGATGTGCTATGATGAGTGTGTACGTGAAGCTGGCTCGGCCAGCGGAAAGGTGATTGAATCCATGTATCCCGGCACCATCGAGCCGCAAACGCAGTATCGCCCTGGTTCATGGGGAGGCGGCGCCTCCGAGCAGGAAGCGCAGAACCAGTTTCTACGCCAGGTGCTTCAGAATTTTGGTTTCTCCCTGTTGCTGGCTGCGGGAGGTGCATACGCGGTATGGTCGATGAATCTCGCTCCCCAGATGTACCTGCCGCTGACACTCGTCGAGTTCGGGCTGATTCTGGCGATGACCGTCTTCCGCCGACGGGCTACTGTCAACCCGCTTCTCGTCTATATTTTCGCAATCGTCAGCGGCGCAACGACGGTGCCCATCATGCAGTGGGCCGTCCACACAACACACGGAACATCCGTGATCTACAATGCGCTTGGAGCAACAGGCGCAATCTTCTTCGCCATGGCCTGGTACGGAAACAGTTCCCAGCGTAATCTCGCGGGCTGGAGCACGTTTCTCTTCATGGGCCTTTTTGGCGCGCTGATCGCTTCGTTCATCGGAATCTTCCTCACGCACAGTCCGTTGTTCAACGTCATGCTCAGCGCAGTGGTGGTCGTGGTGATGACGGGGCTCGTGGCCTACGACATCAACCAGATCAAGCTCAACTGGCGTGCTTACGACGTGAACGTGGCAACGCTGAACCTCTATCTCGACTTCCTCAATCTCTTCGTGAACATCCTGCGCATCATGGCCATCCTGTCGGGTGGTGGTGGCGGCGGCAGACGCGACTAGAAATGAGGCCTTTTCGGCCGGGCTCGGGGCACGTCACAGAATGCTGACTCCTGGCTCACACGTAACCGAAAAACAATGGCCCCGCCTGACCGAAATCGTCAGGCGGGGCCATTTTTGCGAAGGTTCAGGGGTGTGAACGCTCAGGACCCGGACGGTGTACCCGTCCGGCGTTGATGACGTCGGCGCCGTGCCGCCCGCATCCTGGCACGCTGCTCGGGGTTGAGCCTCGCACGTTGTGCGGCGCCACCCTCGTCTTCAGCGTCGCCTCTTCCAGAAACCGTGATTCCGGCCAGTTCCTCGAGATCTTCCGGGTCATCGGAGTCAAGTTCCTCCACGACCGCAGCGGGCCTCTCCCCGACAATGGGGGACGCGGAACGACGAGCCTGGCGCTG
>JAJXVI010000640.1 GCA_021782195.1 bacterium
TACAGGTCCTCCATCGTCGCTGCGTCGGTCTGCGTCGGTCTGCGTCGGTCTGGGTCAGGCCGAGGGACACACGCACGGCTTCGTCGATGTCGTCAATCATTCGGTCGGCGACGAGTTCGGTCGAGACGCGTTGACAGAGCCGGTCTTCCTGATCGGTCTTGACTTCGTCCGCCCAGACAACCATCAGGAGGTTTTCGAGAAGGCTCGCGCGCTCGTCGCCGGTCTTGAACTGCTTTCAGTCTGGTGTGCCACGCAATCCGTGGCAGTCGGGTCTGACGGGCTGGGTCGCAACGGCAGTTCGACGAGGGCGTTACGTTTCCTGGCCGTGTGCGTGGCGGTCGTTCCTCGGTCGCGTCGCTCTCCCCGCGAAGCTCCATGCTGCGAAGGCTCGTGCGGCAACGGTCCCGAAGTACCACGAGATTCAGGCGGCGCCACGTGGATGACCTGACGACCCGAAATGCCGAACACGGAAGATGTGCATTTCCGTCACGCACTCTGGAACCGGTGTGTCACAAGCGGGTATGAACGGGGTCTCTCTGGGGACAGGAGGAATTCTTGAACGACCGAGATCGCGCCCTGGTCCAGCGGATTTGTAACGGCGAGCCAGACCTGTTTGGCACGCTGGTGGAGCCGTATGTGCCGCGCCTCTTCAATCTGGTGGCGCACCTGGTCGGAGATCACTCGGTTGCCGAGGATGTCCTGCAGGACGTGCTGTTGTCGGCATTTCGCTCACTCTCACGATTCCGTGGGGAGAGCGGGTTCTACACCTGGGTTTACCGTATTGCCGTCAATCGTTCCCTGAACTGGATTCGACGTGTTCGTGGTAGGTTCCAGTTTGAATCGCTTGACGAACCGATCCTCACGAAAGACGGTCAGATTGCTCGCGAAGTCGTCGACTGGCGGGAGAATCCCGAGTCCCGAACCGAGCAGTCGGAAATGATGCACTGCCTGGAGGAGGCGATTGCCGGGCTCTCCGAGGCAAACCGGATCGTTTTCACGTTGCGTGAGGTGGAGGGGCGGGAGTACCAGGAGATCGCAAGCGTGCTGGACTGCAGCCAGGAGGCGGTGCGAACGCGTCTGCATCGCGCCCGCAGGGAGCTCAAGGAACGCTTGCGTCCGTATCTCGAGAACTGGGAAAAGACTGGCGCCCGGAAGCAGGTGACCTCATGAGTGATCACAACCGACTGCGCGACCTCTTCTTTGATTATCTCGACGGTGATCTGGGTGTGGAGGAGAGCATCGAGGTCGAACGTCACGTTGTGACGTGCGCGTCTTGTAGCCGTGAGCTGGAGTTGACCAGACGAGCGAGTGACGTGTTTCGATCCATGGAACCCGCACCACTGCCGGTTGGTTTTATGGAACGCCTTCAGGCACGGATCGAATCGGAAGGGGGGACGGTTCGACCGGATTCAGGACGCCTGTTGGAGCCTGTTGCTGAACGTGAATCCGGGGCAGACTCTGGTCGCACCGCAGTTGGAACCGGAGGGAATGGGGCGCACTTTTCCGGACAGTCGGCGACCCCGGGCGGACCCGAAGAAGAGGACCACTGTCGGGAGCCTGAGGGTGAACGGCGCGTGGAACCATCGGATGCGCGCGAGACCGGGAAGTTGCGGTTCGAAGAGCCGCCAACCGCTGTGGCACTTCGAGAGATGGAAGATTCTCCAACGGCCGTGGACGCCCGCGCGATGCGAAGCGAGACACTTCGGCAGCCTTTCTTGCCTCGCACGGAGGTCGCATCGCCCCCCATTCGGCGCTGGAATGCGACTCGGCGGGCATGGTCGGCGGTTGCTGCCTGTGTTGTAGTCGCCCTCCTCGCGACCTGGTGGACGCGCCCGGCACCGCGACCTTCGCTTGCAACGGAGCCCGTCGTGCTGGCCTATTGCGACGGAGTCATCGGGCTTGTTCACCACGGGGTGCAGAGCACCGTGCGGCGGGAGGTCGGTCTGGCTCAGGGTGATCGCCTGGAGACAGCGGCAGGCGCGAGGGCCGTACTGACCGTCGGCAACAGTGGATCGGTGCGAATCGGTCCGGCTTCGACGGTGAGTCTCGACCGGATCGCAACCCACGGTGGTTTCCTGGCCGTGGCCCTGCAACTCGACCGTGGAACGATCTGGGTGGACGAAAGCGCCGGAGTGCGCTGTTCGGTGGCACTTCCGGGAGCTTCTATCGAACCGGTAGGGACCACCTATGACGTGCGTTTTGTGGACGGTCATCCGCAGGTGAACGTCTGGGAAGGCGTAGTTGCGGTCAAGAATGCACTGGCCGGGGCGTCGATGGTACGCCTTGAGGCCGGAGAACAGTGTGACGTTGTCGGGGCAAAGCTTGTGACGCGCGCAATCGATCGTGCTCGGGCCGACCGGGACGCCTGGATACGCTGGAACGAGCGCGTACAGGCGGTGCCTCCGAAGTCTCGTGGTGTCCTGGTGGGACCGCCGCTGCGTTCGACCGCTCGCGCGCCACTGCCGGTCTCCACCCCTGATGCATCTCGTGAGGGCGCGCCTTCCTCGCCCCCGTCTCCGGTCGCCTCTGCGACCCTGAGCCCGAGTCCGACGCCCGAGCAGCGACCGCTCTCTCCCGTGCGTTCCACGCCTCCCGTGTCTTCCGGACCGCGTGTGATCTACGCGCCAGGGGTTCCGCTCTACCGTCCACGTCTGCGCCCGCAGACGCACCTACAACCCCGCCCGATCGTGGTGAGGCCCGCAGTGGTGGTCCCCGT
>JAJXVI010000641.1 GCA_021782195.1 bacterium
ACGGGCCATCCATCAAATGCCAACTCGAGCTTCGAACGCGTGACCACCGCGCGTATGAGGCCCCAGGCGGCGTGGCCTGTGAGTTGTATCCGGTCGAATCGCGGGCGGACGTCGAGGCTGGCCAGGGAAAGCCACGTCGTGCCATTCCGGTCACGGACCGTGACGTTGCGAAGGGTGCTCCGCCAGAGGGACCAGTGTGCGGAGTCGAAGCGCACGGTCACCCCGGTCTTCTGTTCGAGTCCTCGCAACTGTTGACGTACCAGGGCATCCACGGGGAGCAACCAGGCAATCGCGAACAGGAAGACGACAATACCCCACGCCGTGACGAGCAGTTTCGTGCGCACGGCGGGCTAGGAGCCCTTCACCGTCAGGTTCACGTCCCAGAGGCCATCATTGCTGAAGTCTCGCATGGTCAGTGCGTCGAGCTGGATGCCGTCGGCCTGTACCGCGTGAATCAGGCGCAGGAGTGTCGCGCCGTCAAGCTTCTGGAACTGCACCTGCGCACCGTCTCCGGCGTCGGTGAGCTTCTTGAGGCGGTCGGACGGGATGTGCAGGCGTTTGATGATGGTGTCGAGGCGCGAGACGACGTCGCCGGTGTGAGTGGAGGGTCGGGCGTTTGACGCGAGGATCTGGCCGGCCACGTCCCGAGCTGTGCCGACATCGCTACGCGCTCTCTGCAGGAGCACGTTGTCAATGTGGATGGCCTTGAGTGACGGTCCCAACAACAGGCTCCACCACAGGAGCAGGACGCTTGCGACGCCACCCCAGAGGACCATCACCCTTTCGCGTTCGGAACGAAACTTCACGGCGCCGTCAGGCTCATTTCAAAGCCCTTCCTGTTCCCGACGTTGTTGGTGGACAGGTTGACGTCGCTGTTGAACCGGGTTGCGAGGGCCTTCTTGAGTGCTTCAATCACGGGATAGTCGCCGGCGTCCCCGCGAAGTCGTAATCCGGCGACACTGACCGAGAGGTCGAGGATGTGTACGTCGGTGCTTCCAGCACGCTTTTCCGCGGCTTTGAGTGCCTTGCTTGTTCCGAGGAGGATGGCCTCCATGTCGTGGCCTTTGCCCTGTTTTCCCTGCCGCTCCTGCGCGACCGACTCAAGCTCCGAGAGCGACCCGAGATTTGCGTCAGGAACCGCCTGTTTCGCGATTACGCGTATGGCGGTGTTGCACTGTGCGATTTCGCGCGCCAGGATGATGCGGTGCAGCACGACGTCGGCACTGAGCAGCACGAGCATGATTGCGATCAGCACCGCAATGCGTGTCGCGATGGGTTGGCGGGCGCTTTGTTGATGGAGGTTGACTCCCGCGCCTCCCTGCGTTCCCCACAGCGCCATTCCATAGGCGACCACATCGGTGAACGGATCCAGGGGGGCAGGCACGGGCATCGGTAGCGCGGCCCGCGCCAGCCTTTTTCCGAGCCATTCCAGCAGGCCTTTGCACTGACCCAGTCCGCCGGTCACGTATATCGGGGTCTCTGGCGGTTCGGTGGGCAGCAGGGCGTGGTTCAAGAGTCGTTCAAAGAAATCGCGTACCTCGGTCAGTTCGATGCCGCGCTCGTCGCGTGCGGTGCGGGCTGCCGTGGCCGAAACGTGGCGTTGCTCCGCGAGGCGAGTGTCGAGGTCGTTTCCACCGCTCAACAGAACGCGCACGTATTCGAGATGCCCTTCGCGGATCGAGCAGAAGGTGGAGTGGGTTGCGCCAAAGTCGACGGTGAGGGCGTTCCTCACCCCCGCAATGGCGAGGACGCGGACGTAGGCAAAGGCCTCGGCGTCAACCACCGTCGGCGTCACGTCGCCCGCCCCGGTCAGTACCTGCGCAAGTGTCTCTCGCGGACATGCCACCGCGTACACGTTATCGCCGTGTTCCACCGGTGGTCGCGCGACAAAATCCCACACGGCCTCGTTCGGCGGGAATGCCAGGCTGTGCTCCAGCTCAGTGGCCACCATGGCCTCAAGTCGGCGTCGGTCAGCGAATGGAAAGGAAAGGGCGCGAAAAGTCAGCCCAGCCGCAGGTGCGGCCAGCACGACCTGGGACGGTCGAGACGACGGTGCGAGCGTGACCACGGTTCCTTTTCGCGAATCGACGGCGATGCGCCGGGTCGCGATCGAGCCGTGGTCGATACCAAGCTGGAGCGCCATGAAAAACGGTACTCAGACCTCAGTGGTTGATGCTAGGTGGGGTGGCACCGTTGAACGGTGAGGCCCCGAATGACGGTTGTGGCGTAGATGCCGACAGGCCGTCGGGCTGATCCGAAGGCGAGGGTGATGGGGAACCTGTCGGCGAGCCCGAAGGAACAGCCTGCGAGCTTGCTCCTCCAGAGCCAATCTGCTCCAGATTCCAGGCCAGCGGAGGAATCCCTTTCCCCTGGCCTCTGTAGATTGCACGTAACGTGAGCAGTGGAGGAGTGTGTGGCGCGCTCGGCCCGGCGTCCGGACTTACGTCGACCCGTATCTGCCAGGTTGTGCTCTTGACGTCGGCGACCTTGTGCAGGTAGTACAGGTCATCACGCGTGATGCCCGGCACGTTGAGCATGTCGTCGAGTGTCTGGAAGGGCTGGCGTTCGCGTTGCTGGATGATGGCGCTGACCAGTCCGTCGTCGAAGTTGCTGTCGAGGGATTCGAGCACCATCGGGGGGGCCGTGTTCACGTTGACCGTTCCTGTCGCGTAGATGCTGATAAACTCGCGCAGACCGTGCTGAACCTGGCAGAT
>JAJXVI010000642.1 GCA_021782195.1 bacterium
CCGATGATGATACCACGGCGGCGAGTGAGGACACCGTAGATGCCACCCATGGCGTGCTCGACGGTTTGGATGTCGACTTGGAAGATGGGTTCGACGAGGCGAGGAGCGGCGGTGAGCTCGCAGGCACCAGCCTGGTCTGGTCCCAGGGGATGAACTGCTCATTCCACATCCACTCCTCGAGCAAGCAGGTCTCTTGCAAGTTCTACGACTTCACGTTCGTTGTCATGTGTGAGGCGCATGGAGGCGTCATCGACGTCAAACCACTCAGCAGCATCCGCCTCAAGGTCACGGGCCTGCGCATTCTCCTCCAGCAGCGACATGAGAAAGAAGGTGACGGTCTTGTGATAGTGCGTACGGTTGGCCTTCCAGGTGAACTCATAGTTCACCTCGCCGATGCGTACCATCACACGCGCTCGATGGCCGGTCTCTTCGAGTACTTCCCGAACCGCCGCGTGCTCGGGCGACTCGTCCACGTCGAGTCGACCCTTCGGCAGTGCCCAGGTCCGTCCGCCGTTCTTTGCAATCAGACAGACCCAGGGAATCCCATTCACACGCTTCACCACGACCCCACCAGCCGAGACCTGCGTCGCCTGGTTCAAAGGCGATGGCGTGGGACCGGAAACACGACGTCTGTGGCGTTCGCTGCCATCAATCCGTGCCGCGTGGAGTGAATTCCTCGATTCGGCTCCAATTGCCTCGGCCGAAATCTCGCTGTCGCGATGACGCGCTGGACCATTCATCGAAGCGCACCTTTCGCCAGCAATCCCTCACTCCCTCCTGACGACCGCCGCAGTGCAACGCCATCCCCGTGGACAGAGCACGCGGGAAGGCCTTTCTGACGAGACGTCCCGGAGCGTCCATTTACAAGCTGCAATACGTTGACCTATAATGAAACAGGTAGCGACCGTCGACAACTGCCTCACGATAGGATGTGTGTGCCCCTCTCCGCGGCACCACGCCGGACACGCAACCGTGCGTCGCGGCACTGGCTTGCCGCGACGCACAGGCACCAGTGTCCGTCCTCCCTGCTGCGTGCAGCGTGTGGTCGATGCGTAGCAAGTCCCGGAGCCCTGACGCGCCGGTCAGTTCGAGGAGCAGCCATGTCCAAAGTGGCGCAACAGCGTATCGTTGCCGCCCAGCAGGTCCGCCGCAAGGCACTTGCGCCTGAGGAGCGCTTCTGCCGCGTCCTTCGCAAGCGCGTGACGATTCTCGTGGAGTACTCGGATTACCACACGCCGATGAACAAGGGGCCAGAAGGTGAAATCTACTGCAGCAACATCATCGAGTGCTATCAGGGCGGCGTGCGCTGCCGCTACAGTGGAATCTCTCCTCTGTATCCGGACCCGTTTGACGGGGTTCCACGCGACGTACGAGAAGCCGAGCGACTGTTCGGAGGCGCTGAGCCCGAAAAGGAAACCGGAGACTCAGACGCGGATCTCGCCCCACCCGAGACAGAGGAGTAGCGCCTGATCCGTCATCGGGATACTTCAAACAACAAGCCACGGGCTCTGCAGTTCATCTCCACCGCAGAGCCCGTGGCTTTTGCATCAACGCTGTCCCGATAGAGCCGTGCCGTGACAGTCACGAACATATCGGTAGACCGGGAAGCGGCACGCCGCTCTCGGTCAAACCTCTAGCGGTTGTTATAGGCCATACGATAACATCCGGTCGGCTCGATCTTCACGTAGAGCCCCTGCCTCATCGGGAGTGAAGAGATGCGATTGGTGTATCCCAGGTCTACCGCACTCGAACGGTAATTTGAACGCTGCTCGATCATGGAAATCTGGGCTTCCAGACTTAACGTTACACGATCCTGCAACCACGGTGACTTGAAGTCGACCCCGAGGAGCGACGAGGAATCAAGACTCTCCTGGGCGCTACCAATGGCAGTACGACCACCAACCTGCGGGCCACCAACCTGGCCCCGCGCACTGCTGCTCAGTTGCACGCTATCGCGCCCCCTGCGGGCGCGAATCTGTTCGATCCTATCCTTCTCTTCAGCCATTCCAGCACTCCCCGCAAATCCGTGCCGACAGCGGTCACTCTCTCCGGAAGCCTGAGCTTCTCTTGAGAATCCCTGGCGGGCTGCCTCGTCTGTTGACAGACGGACACAAGATACCGTTTTTATTATACCACGGCACAGCGCCCCTGAAAGCCCCCGGGTTGTTAAAAGAATGTAACGAAGCCCCGTCACGCGCCGCACACTCGGCCAGTCAGCGCGAAAGTCCACCTCGGGGGCTCTGCCTGGCACTGAGAATCGCCTCGATCACGCCGCCAGCAACGGCACGTGCCTTGTCCGAGATTGAACGGAGGTCAAAATCTTCCGGGGACCTCGGATCCACGTCGCCAATCTTCAACCCCGAACAGACGGCGGTGGGAGTCCACAGAAGGCCGCGCACGGTCCCCGCGATCGCAGCAAGCACAGGTTGTCCGCCTACAGTTCCCACGGATTCTCCGGCGCGCACGCGATCGCCTATTTTCACTGCAGCTTCAAACACGCCACTGCAAGGCGCACGAAGCAGGCGAAGCACGGTCTGCCCTCCTACCGAACCGGGCAATCCCGAGTCGGGCGCGGCCTCCCCGCAAGAATAGACCCGACCGAGATGATGGCCACGCTGCGTCTCGACAACAAAGTGACAGTCCCTTCCAGCTACAAAACCTGGTCCAAGTGCAATCACGAGCGGGGCATCGGCCACACAAGTGTCCTCCCGCCG
>JAJXVI010000643.1 GCA_021782195.1 bacterium
CCGGCTCCTGCCGTGTCGACGTCGAACGGGAGATTGCGTCTGGTGGCAGTCCACACAGGGGGGAGTTCAATCAAGATCGTGGCACGAGGGGTCAGACGTGACGGCCTTGCCGGCCGCATCGTGGCGCGCCGACCGCATCCTTGAGGAGCAGGGGATGCGAACTGTGACTTTACAACCGTGTTCCTTCTTGCTGCTGATCTGGAGTTCGCCTCCGAGGAGAAGTGCGCGCTCCCGCATTCCAAGCAGTCCGAGGGAGGTGAAACTTGTTCCTTGAACGTCAAAGCCCTGGCCATTGTCTTTTACCTCCAGTGTCAGGTTCCCGCTCTCCTGACGAAGCACGATGGACACTTTCGTTGCTCTTGCGTGGCGCGCCACGTTCGTGAGTGTTTCCTGGAGAATGCGGAAGAGCGCCGTGCACCGCTGGTCTGACAGTCCTTCATCGTCGATATCCGCCTTGACCGTGCAGTGGATGCCCGTGCGGTTGCTGAACTCCTCGGCCTGCCACTCCACCGTTGCAACCAGCCCGAGGTGGTCAAGAACGCCCGGACGCAGTTCCGTGGAGAGTTTGCGTACCTGCTGGATGGTCTGGTCGATCAAGTGTGACATGGAGCACGTCTTGGGCTTGAGGAATTCCACGTGCTCACACGTCAGGCGCGTTCGTAACCAGGAAACCTCCAGCTTGAGAGCGGTCAGTGACTGTCCGAGTTCGTCGTGAATTTCTCTTGCAATATGGGTTCGTTCCTCTTCACGTATCGTTTGAAGGCGGCTGGCCAGTTCCCGAAGCTGCTGGTGGCTGCTACGAAGTCTCTCTTCCGCCCTGCGCCGCCGTGCCGACGTGCCGAGCAGGTTGGCGACCGACTGGATGAATTTGTGTTCTCCCTCGTCGAACGGAGCGCTGGCTTTGCGGTGAACGGCCAGGATTCCATACGGTCGCGGACGCCCCTGTATCGCAACTGAAAGGCTGCTCTGAAGCTCGCGTGCGAGAAGGTCGGCATTCGGGGCAAAGCGCTTTTCGGTCGTCCGGTCCGGAATGTATACGGGTTCGGTCGAGCGTAAAGTGAACAATACCTCGGCGTCCACGTCCACAACTTCCGGGGGGGGAGGGTGGCATCCGCGTGAATAGCCGGCGACGCGTCTGAGGTGCGTGTCGTCGGGCAGCAGTTCATGGACGGTGCTGCAGTCGGCGTTGAGTACATCGGTCAATCTTTCGACGGTCTCGCGCAGGAACGGTTGCCACTCGGCCCCCGCCAGGGCGCGCTCACTGAGTTGTTCAAGCGTGGCAAGCTGGCGAACCCGAATCTTCAACTTTCTTTCGGCTCTTCGGCGCTCGTCCACCTCAATCTGAACGCGTGCGAACTCCTGTTTGAGCTGGTCATACAGCCACGCATTGTCGTAGGCGACGGCGAGCTGGCGCGCCATGGTGACGGCAAGCCTCTCGTCCTCGCCTGAGAACTTGCCCTGTCGCTCGGAATCCGGACACCCGGGGGTTGCGCCAGGCTCCGGTGAATGCTCGCTGGCCTGACGTGCCGCATAGAACCACCCGTGGATGCGCTCGGTCGTGCGAACCGGGACGCCAAGGAAGGCCGTGGGTACCGGATGCTCGAGTGGAAGACCGAGCCTGTCGGGCGTCGACTGCGCCCCGCTGCAGGAGATGGCCTCGTCGCGTGCCAGCAGTCGGGTCAGCACGCTTTCCTGCCTTTCCTCGCAGGCAAGCGCGTCGCGAATCTCGGGGGAGAGGCCGACGGTCCAGACGCTGTCTTCGGCTGAGGCGGTTCGTGCGCCTCTCACGACGCGTACGGCTGCCATCGAGGCCCCCAGCACGTCTGCCGCCATCGTGACGAAGCTCTGGAGAAGGAGTCGCGGATCCCGATGAGATGAGAGGGCCCGTCCAATTTCGATGAGGCCCGCCAGACGGAGATAGGTTGCTTCCCGCGCCGCCATTGCGTCGGTCAGCTCGTCCCCCAGAAGGCGCTGCACCTCGCGGTCAAACGAGAATGATGAGGTCGGGGGGTACGCCGGTTCCTGGTTGAGGCTCAATGCCGCCCTGACCACGCCGAGGATGGTGGCTGCCTCACCCGGCTTGACGATAAGGTGGGAGACACCGCACGTGCGCGCCAGGACCCGTGCTTCCTGCTCGTGGCGTACCCCCGAGTAGAAGACCACCGGAAGGCCCGCGGTGGCAGGGTCGGCGCGCAGACGGGTGACAAACTCGAAGCCATCCATCGCTGGCATCACGATGTCGGTGATGACCAGGTCGATGCCCTCGTTGGCAGCGCGGCCAAGCCCTTCTTCACCGGTTGTGGCCTCAACCGTTTCATATCCTTCCGACTCGAGCACCGTGGCCATGAATGCTCGCGACACCGGAATGTCGTCAACGATCAGGATGCGCTTCACGCAGTTACTCCACACCGAACGCCACAGCGCTTGCAGGCTCGTGCGCGGACGTTCATCGTGGATGCGTATTCGCGTAGAGCCTCCATCAAGCCCTCTCGCAAGCAAAGACCCCGCGATGTCTCCTCTGCCCCCGCCGTTTTCGGGTCCATTCGCCCGTCGGGAAACTTTCGCGCTCCCGGCCTGCGACGTCGGGAAACTCTCGCTCCTGCCCTGCAACGGCGCAAACTTTCGCGCGTGCCCTGCAGGGGCGAGATCGCAATCACCAGAAATCGATCCCCATGATGGCTCAAGCCGACGCCAACCCCCGGCGCAACGG
>JAJXVI010000644.1 GCA_021782195.1 bacterium
GTTATCGAGGACGCGGGCAAAGTCTCCCCGCACCCGGATGCGCTCATACGCAGGAGCGGAGATGCCGTCCACGGACAGAAGCAGGATGTCCAGGGGGAGCGCTGCAAGCCGTTCGGACATCTGATCGCGCAGCAACGTGACGTTGGTGGAGAGTCCCGTTCTCATGCCTCCTCCCTCCTGACGAGTCCACGCAACCATTTCTTTAAGTTTCGGTGCAAGTAGCGGTTCTCCGAACAGATGCAACCAGGCAAACTCGACGTGTCCGGCGCTCTGGGCCACGATAGAGCGGAACAATGCGGGGTCCATGTGCTGCTTGCGACGGTTCATTGAAGGCTGCGGGCACATCACGCAGGACAGGTTGCAGTGACTCGTGGTCTCGATTGCAAGATAGACCGGCAATTCCGGCATCACGGCTAGCTGACTGCTGAAGGCCATTGCCAGTCTACGACCGGCAGCCGATAGATGGGCTGGCATGATGCTCGAAAATTCGTGTGGAGATCGTCCCGTTTCCTGTCTCCGCAGCTTCCCACGCGGGGTCTCTCGGCGCGCGAGGCGTGGAGGCTTGCTGAGAAAGGTTCCAGGATCTCCGACGACGAACCTCACCAGACTCGACGCATCCTTCCTCTGTCGCGTCAGGAATGCGGACAGAGCAGTTCAATGGTGAACGAACTGAACAGGAAACTGGCTTGTTGACTGATATCCGGGCTTTCGGGTATGATGTCCTTCGCGTACTGGGTAGTAGAATTCTTCGTTGCCAGGGTCCGTGACCCGAAAGTGGGTACATTTGAACGACTCTTCAGAAATTGAGCAACAGGCCGAGTATGTGGAGTCTGTTGTTCCTCTATTGATCGGGCGGGTATTCAAGCTTGATCGGCCGCGCCTCGAACTTCCAGTGGCGCAGTTAAGAATGTGCAGGGTGTTGCAGCACGGTCCCGTGACGATGTCGGTGCTGAGTCGGGAGCTCGGGGTCACGGTCAGTGCAACGACCCAGCTTGCGGATCGGCTTGAGTGCGCCGGTCTTGTTGAACGCGTCCCAGAGCCGGGTGACCGTCGCGCGCGGTGCGTTCGATTGACCCTTGCCGGTGCCGAGATGATGAATGCCAGTTGCAAGATGCGCCAGGAACGCTGGGCCACGGTTCTTGCCAGAGTGTCTCCGCAAACACGCGAAACTTTTGTCGAGGTATTGAAGTTGCTCTACGATGCCAGTCTCGTTGCCTTTCCCCCAGGTGATCCAGCTCCGGGGAGCACGCACGCTGACGAGGCGCAAGTCATCGCCGGACTCGAGGTCGCTGACCGTTCATGAATGTTCGACTTGTTTTTCCTGGCGCCGCCTGCCTTGCGGCAGCCACGGCACTGTTTCTATGGTCCGCTGCGCCGTCGCTGGCCGGGCCACCTTCCCAGAACCCTGCTGCGTCGCGTCCGGTGCAACGTCCGCTCACGCACAGCGTGTCTGTGTCGTCGAAACCCGCAACTGGCCGTGGACCTCGCGGAGGAATCGCTCAAGCCACTTCCGGCGCGAGCGCGCACACCGTCCCCGGCCCGAGCGCAAGCTCAAGCCCGTTTCCTTCCGCAGTGCCGGCTGCCGCACCGACGGGGCCGGTTCAGCCATACGTGCCGAAGATTCAGGATCTGACCGTCCCCAGTCCCGTCGGCCTGCCCCCGCCGACTTTCGTGCCTGCTGACGTACCCCAGAGGCCGCTGACCGTGGGCGAGGCTGTGCGTGTTGCGCTTGTCCACCAGGCTTCACTCAGTGGTGCGTGGGCAAGCTACCTCAAGGCGAGAGGCAATACCCAGCAGGTGCGCTCGGGGGAACTGCCGTCGCTGTCGGTGTCCGCCACCGCAACGTCCCAGATCTCGCAGTCTACAGTGTCGCAGGGGAGCGGCGGAAGCGTCCCGACCGCAAGTTCCTCTTCTGGTGCGGCAACGTCCTCGATTCTGTCGAGCGGTGCTTCCTCGACCGGGTCCTCCTCCTCGTCCGGATATCTGCTTTCCACTTCCGTGCGTCAACTGATCTATGACTTCAATCACACCCGGGATCTGGTGCGTCAGGCCATGGCTCAGGAACGGGCCGCGGGTGCCACGCTCACGCAGAGCGAGTCGGACCTCGTGCTGTCGGTCAAGCAGGCCTATTACACCTACGTTCAGGATATACGTCTGGTCAAGGTTCAGCACGTCAACGTCGTAGACCAGCAGGGCCATCTCGCCGATGCGCGCGCGCTCTACAAAGCCGGGCTCGGTCTTCCTTCCGACGTCGTGAGTGCGGAAGCCGCGGTGGCGAGCGCCATCTTCAACTTGAACTCTGCCCAGAACACAGCCGCAATCTCGCGCGTGGCGCTGGCGGTGCTGATGGGAATTGACCCTCGCACTCCGATTGACGTTGACCCGAATGTCTCCGAACAACCGCCGGACCTGCGCGACCCGGATGCGCTGTTCCAGACAGCCCTCCGTAACCGCCCCGAGGTCAAGAGTGCGATTGCCAGTCTGCAGGCGAGCCAGTACGGACTGGCCGCTGCTCGTACCGGCAATGCGCCGACCCTGAGCGGGACCGCCTCCTACAGTGGACGAGGCCAGACGGTACAACTGAGCTCCGACTCGTTCACCGCCGGCCTGCAGATTTCGTGGCCTGTCTTTGACGGGGGCTACACGGCAGGGGCCATTCGTTCGGCGCAGGCGAGCGAGATGAGTGCCAGAGCGGTCATAGTCACC
>JAJXVI010000645.1 GCA_021782195.1 bacterium
GAATGGCCAGGTTGGAGATGGCAGTGAAAAAGGGGACCAGTGTGGCAGCGAAAAAAGGGACCAGATCGGCGGGTGGGTAGAGGGCTCCAGCGAAGTCCATGAAACTGCGTGAGGGAAGGATCCCTTCGCAAGTTCATGGAGGATTTGGAGTGCTTCAAGTGGAACATTTTGAACTGATTCGCCGGATGGTCTTGGTGGACGGCCTTTCGGAACGTGAGGTCGCCCGACGGCTGGGCCACTCACGGAAGTCGATTCGCAAGGCAATCGAGCAGTCGTCCCCGGCCCCGTACACACTGTCTGAGCCGAAGCGGCGCCCCAAGCTGGCCCCATTTCTGTCGATCATTCGCCAATGGTTGGTCGACGATCAGCAGAAGCCTCGCAAGCAGCGTCATACCGCGACGAGGATCTGGGAGCGATTACGTGACGAATATCAGTTCACGGGGAAACGTCGGAATGTCAGTGATTTCGTTTCCACAATCCGTCGCGAGTTGTCTCCGCCAGAGGTCTTCGTTCCGATCGCGCATCCTCCTGGCGAAGAATTCCAGATCGACTGGGGCGAGGCGACAATCAATCTCAACGACGTATCGACGAAAGTGATGATCTTTTGCGCTCGCTCGGCCTACAGCAAAGCGACGTTCGTTCGCGGATATCTGCGAGATGACCTTCCGAGTTTTCTGGACGCACATGTCTGGCTGCTGGGCCAATTGGGAGGCATTCCGAAGCGTCTGGCGTACGACAACCTTTCCAGTGCTGTCACTTCGATCGGACCCAAAGGACAGCGGACATTCACGAGCAAATTCACGGCATTGCGCAGTCACTATCTATTCGGAAAGCGGTTTTGAAACGTAGCCAACGGCACCCAAAAGGGGTATTTCGAATACTCGGTTAAACGAGCCGAGCGGACGTATCTGACTCCCGTACCGTGCGTCACTTCTCTGGAACAACTCAATCAGCATCTGGACAAATGCTGCGCCGACGATCTGTGCAGGTTGTGTTCTCAGACGCAGCGAACCTACGGTGAACTGCTGGCTGAGGAACGAGTCCTTTTTCGAGGACTTCCCCCGCAGCCCTTTGTTGCGGCATCCAGTCGCCCCCAGAAAGTCGATCGGCAAAGCACGGTCAAAGTCGCGAATGCCCGCTACAGCGTTCCGCTGAAATACGCCTGCCTGCCCGTCGTTGTCCGATCGTTCGTCGATCGGATTGAGATTCTTTGTCGAGAGCAAATCATTGCTGCGCACCCTCGTGTCGAATCTGGAAGGTGGGCGCTGACGCTGGAGCATTACCTTCCCGTGCTCGAGCGCAAGCCTGGCCTGCTGGATAGCGGGCTTCCCTTCGCAGGCCAGGCCTGGAACGAGTCGCAACAACTGCTGCGTCGAGAACTCGAATACCGCTTCGGCGAAGAAGGAACCCGACAGTTCCTGTCGATTGTACTACTGGTCAAGCAGCATCCCTGGAGCATGGTGTGCGAAGCGATCGAACGAGCCGTCAAACATCGAGCCTTCCATGAACAGGCGGTTCGACTGGAGCTCCAACAGATCCTGAACGGTCCGCCGCAATGTGTGGTCTACCAACTGGTCGACACCAGTGCTCACCCGGCGCTGTCACTGGGCGACCTCACCGGTGCCCGCGATCTGTCCATCTACGATGCCGTGCTGAACGCGGCCACAACGGAAAAACCATCGTCCCTGGCTCCGTGACGCCAGAGACATTCTCTGTCTGTTTCCCTTGAACCGAGGAACCCCCCATGAACTTGAAACCAAAACGCCGTACGACTCCCACGGCGGACTATGCCTCGCTGGATGGCCGCCTGCGGGAACTGCGGCTTCCCGTGATCTTGTCCGAGTACTCCAAGGTCTCGCAGCGCTGTGCCAATGAAAACGCCGCCTATGAAACGTTCCTTTCCGATCTCACCGAACTGGAGCTGGATCGTCGTGATCAGAAGGCCAAGGCGAGACGAATTCAAGCAGCCAAATTCCCCTCCTTGAAGGAACTGGCCGACTTTCAGTTCACTCACGTTCCCAAACTCAACAAAGCGAAAGTCCTGGAATTGTCCGGATCGGAGTTCACCCGTTCCAAGACCAATCTCGTCATGATCGGCCCACCTGGTGTCGGGAAAACTCATCTCGCCATTTCGCTCGCGTTATGCGCCTGTCGGAACGGATGTCACGCCAAGTTTTTCACCGCTGCGGAAATCGTCAATACCTATCGCGAGGCACGCGACGACAGAACCGTGACGAAATTGGAAACGAGCCTCAAACGCCTGGACCTGATCGTCATTGATGAGTTGGGATATCTTCCCATGGATCGCCTGGCGGCAGAGCATCTGTTCGGGTTCTTCAGCCTGTGTTACGAGCAGGTCAGCCTGATCATCACGACGAATCTCCCTTTTGCGCAATGGTCCCAAACCTTCGCTGGCGATGACCGCTTGACCGGTGCACTGCTCGATCGACTGACACATCGCATCGAGGTGCTCGCCATCGATGGAGACAGCTATCGATTGCACCAAAGCCTCAAGTCCAAAAAGCCAAATTAATTCGAATTCGATAAATTCGAATCTTCAAAGCCAACTCAATTGGCCGATCTTTTTTCTGAAAACCGACCAGAATTTCCTCTTCAACTGGCTCCCTTTTTCACTGCCAAATTCTCTTTTTTTCGCTGCCACGCTGGCCCCCTTTTTCACTGCCATCTCCAACCGGTTGTTTCTT
>JAJXVI010000646.1 GCA_021782195.1 bacterium
CAGTGTTCGACCAGACAGTATCCACGCTGGTACGGAACAGGCCGGTCACTGATCGCGACTTCTTCTTGCAGACCCTGAGAGGAATTTCATTCGGCGGAGGTACCGCGCTTCACGCGGGATGGCAGGCCGGAGGAATCGAGGCCTGCAATGGCCTGAATCCCGGGGTAGTCAGTCGCGTTCTGCTTCTCACCGACGGTCTCGCGAACGTCGGTGTTCAGGAACCCCACGCCATTTGCGAGGACGTCCTGTCGCTACGACAGAAGGGCGTAGGCACGACAACAATGGGGGTTGGACCTGACTACCACGAGGATCTCCTGGAAGCGATGGCACGGACCGGAGACGGTAACTTCTATCACATTCGCCATCCCGAACAGTTGCCCGGAGTGTTCGACCGCGAACTGCAGGGGCTTTCAGGCACGAGAGGCGTCGGGGTCCGTCTTGCGGCACGGCCGGCTCGGGGTGTACAGATTCTCGAGTGCCTGAACGACCTGGATCTCGACGCAAGCGGGTACTGGAAGCTGCCCACCCTCGTCGCAGGCAACCCGCTCACCGTTGTTCTCCGAGTACAGGTCAACGGACCTGAGCGCCACGCAGTGCCCGGCCCGTTCCTCTCGCTTCGACTCGAGTGGGAGACACCAGATGATCAAGGGCAGAGGCACTCCATCGATCACGAGTTTGCCATCCCTCTGGTAGCCTCCGCAGCGCTCGACGAGTTCCCGGTGAACGAGACGGTACGAGAACAGGTTGCACTACTTTACCTGGCTCGAAGTCAACAGGAAGTCATTCACAGCATCGACCGCAGAGACTATACCTCGACGGAGAACAATCTTCGCCGGCTGCTCGACCACATGCTGCACATGTCGCCAACCCCAGAACGAGACAGGGAAATCGAACGACTGCAGATAATGCTGGGAGACATCGCGCGCCACGACTATCGGTCAGCAAGAAAGGAAGCACGTATCTCCAGTTACGAGCGCTTCTCGAGTCGAGCCTCCTTTCGCGAAAGGTGTCAATAGACGCTGTCACTATCAAAGAAGGATTTCCAACAATATCGAGCGTCCGAGTTCTCCCTCGATGAACTTGTATCCGTCGCCAACAATCTGCTGCTCCGAATCGGTTCCGGAGGCATCACCGACCGTCGTGTCAGTGAGGAACTCTCGCGACGGCTGGTGCGGCACTACCGGACCATTCGACTGGTCGACGAACCGTCACGCGAGGGAAGAGAGGCTCGCTACAGCTATCGCCATCTCCTCCAGGTACTGCTCGTTCGACAGCTGATGGCAAAGGGGTATTCTTCCACGCACATTTTCAGGATGCTGCGTGGAAGAGATATCGAGGCTCTTGAAGGAATGTTGGTGTCCCCGCACGACCACGCGCAACTTGAACTGTATCCAGACAGGACCGGCTCGGGTTCTCCGCAGATCGAATCCGAGCCGTCGCCCGACAAACCACGACCTCCTTTTGCCCGCTCCGATTCGTCAGCTTTCGGAAACGACTCGACGAAAGACACTGCCCCGGAAGAATGGACGCGCTTTCACGTCTGGCCAGGAATCGAACTTCACGTCCGCGATGGCTTTCCACAACCGGAAACCTCTGCCGAGCTAGCCGAACTCCTCAACACCGTGACGCGAAAGATCGTGTCACGCACACAGTTCAACAAAATCAGACGCCACCGGTGAACCGAAGTCACGGAAATCGTCTGTCCGGCACCCGGGCCGCCTTCCATTACGGTGGCCCGGGTGCCACCCTCAAAGTGCCGACAAGTGCGAAATCCATACGCTTTCCGACCGATCAGATCTCGGGCAGAACTGAAATCTCACAGGGAGTACAGTTCCGGTAGCGAAAGAAACAGTTGTGCGCCGACGCTCCCTCTGGGCGATGTTCCTCCTGATCGTGACTGCAAACGCGCTGGCCGGCTGGGTCGTGCACTGCCAGTCTGCCCCCCTGACGCGCGTACGGCCGCGGCACGTGCTGCTGATCACGGTAGACCTCCTGCAGTATGATCACCTCGTGGACGCGAGACACGCGGCTGCCACCCAGACCATGCGCACGTTTGCGCGCGACGGAGTCTCCTGCACGCGTGCATACGCGGAGTCAGACCTCACGCCATCGGCTACGGAGGCGATGCTGACCTCCCGCTTTGTGGGCCAGTTCAGCCCGACCACCGAACTGACGCTGGCACAACGCCTCGCCGGGCGCGGTTATCACACTGCAGCGTACTTTTCAAGTTTCGTCATACGCGAGGTCGACTCCGGGGTCGGGTCCATGCCAGGCTTCCAGATCTTTGACGGGCCTTATTTTTCGTGGGGACCAGAGTCCCGAAAGGGTCTCGCAACAACTGCACTCGCGGTCAAATACATTCGGGCGCATCGCAACGACCGGCACTGGTTTCTGTGGGACATGCTCTGGGATCTGCACGTGCAACGCACGATGGTCGCGGAGGGAGTTTCTCCGGCGGTCGCGCAGACGGAGGAAGACCCGGCACTTGTCGAAGAAGACACCTGCTGCAAACAACTCGTCGATGCACTCAAGCAAACCGGACAGGCCAATGATACCCTCATCGTGTTTACCGGAAACCACGGTTGCAATCCACGGCCCGGAGAGCCGATACGCGGCTTGAACGAATACCAGCTTCACGTCCCCCTCATGTTGTACGATCCGTCCTGGATCCCCAGGGGGAGAATCATCTCAGCCCCCA
>JAJXVI010000647.1 GCA_021782195.1 bacterium
GTCCGCGCTTTCGCTCGGGGGGGGCGTCCGCGCTTTCGCTCGGGGGGGCGTCCGCGCTTTCGCTCGGGGGGGGCGTCCGCGCTTTCGCTCGGGGGGGGGACGTCCGCGATGGAGGATCGGGGAGTGGAGCAGCGGAAGCACTTCCCGCGCGATACGAAGCACGTCCGCCCGCGGGGCGGGACGTGCGCACCCTTATTCGAATGGATGGCCTTTCATCGATGTTTGACTGGATCATTCCCGCGGTCAGGAAGACCGGACTCCTGCCTCGAATCTCCAATACCGAGCGTGTCGCGCTCGAAGCCGGTTCGGTCTGGCTGGACGGCGAGTTTTTTTCGGGGTCACCGAACTGGGATCGCATGCTTTGTTGCGCATATCCAGCGCTTACCTCGCGCGAGCTCGAGTTTCTGGATGGGCCTGTCAACGAACTGTGCGCGCTTCTCGACACGGGCGAGATCGCGCGTACGCGTCGCATTCCTTCGGCCGCGTGGGACCTCATGCGCGCGCGTGGTTTTTTCGGACTTACCGTACCCCGCCGTTACGGGGGGCTGGAGTTCTCGGCGTCCGGGTGCTCGGCCGTCTTCGGCAAGGTCGCGTCACGCTCGCTGGCTGCGTCGGCGGTGGTCCTGATCCCCAACTCGGTGGGACCGGCGGAACTGCTGGTGGCCTACGGGACCGATGCGCAGAAGGAGCGTTATCTCCCTCGTCTGGCTCGGGGTGAGGAAATTCCGTGTTTTGCGCTGACTGAACCCGAGGCCGGATCGGACGCAGGATCGTTGACCGCGACAGGTGTCGTGTTTCGGGCAGACGACGGGGCCCTCTCACTTCGACTCGACTGGCGAAAGCGCTACATCACGCTGGCACCCGTCGCCACGCTGATCGGCCTTGCTTTCAATCTGCTTGACCCGGAGGGGCTGCTTGACGCATCCGTGCGCCCTGGAATCACGTGTGCACTGGTGCCGGCGAGCACTCCCGGAGTGCGCATCGGCGACTACCACGACCCGATGGGCGTGGCCATGCCGAACGGTCCCATCGAGGGGCACGACGTGATCGTTCCTCTGGACTCCGTGATTGGAGGGGTAGACGGGGTGGGACGAGGCTGGGCAATGCTCATGGAATGTCTGGGAGCCGGCCGTTCAATCTCGCTGCCAGGACAGGCGACCGGTGGCGCGAAACTGGTCGCCCGTGTCGTGGGTGCCTTCGCTGCGTTGCGGCGTCAATTTGGCGTGCCGATCGCTCGATTTGAGGGAATCGAGGAGCCCCTCGCGCGCATCGCGGGCTACTGCTATCTCATGGACGCTACGCGCGTGCTGACTGCGGGGCACATCAACGAAGGGGGGAGGCCGTCTGTTGTCTCGGCAATTGCCAAGTATCAGACCACGGAGCTTGCTCGTCTGATCTCGACCGACGGGATGGACGTGCTTGCCGGGGCCGGCCTGTGCACGGGGCCGAGCAACCTCCTCGCGGAAGGGTACGTGGGTGCGCCCATCGCGATCACGGTTGAAGGGGCCAACATCCTGACGCGCACGCTGATCACGTTCGGACAGGGGGTGTTCCGATGTCACGCGTTTGCGCGCGCCGAACTCGATGCGGTTGCCCGGTCCGACGCCGGGGGACTGTTGCGCGCACTGAGCGGTCATGTGTGGTTCTTCCTGGTGAACTTTGCCCGACTTGCGTTTCACGAGACGACGAGAGGCTACCTTCTGCCTACCCCAGTTTCCGGCAGTGGCGATCGCACCACTGCCCGCTACTTTCAGAAACTGGGGTGGGCATCACTGCGTTTTGCGGTTGCCACTGATCTGGTCCTGTTTACCATGGGAAATCGGCTCAAACAGAAGGAGAAGCTGAGCGGACGCTTTGCGGACGCACTCGGCTGGATGTACATGGCCTATGCGGCGCTGCATCGGTTCCGGGCGGAAGGATGTCCTGAGAGCGACCGCCCCCTTCTTGACTGGGCCGTGACCTCGAGCCTTCACCGCGTGCAGGTTGCTTTCGAGGGAATCGCGGACAACTTTGACGTTCCGTTCCTCGGGGCGTGGCTGCGGACCGTGTCGGCATTCAAGCTGCGCGTGAACCGACTGACGGCTCCCCCGTCTGACGAGCGGGGCGGCAAGGTTGCTCGCTTGCTGTGCAGGAAGGGAGGCTCGCGAGACCGTCTGACGCAGGGCATCTATCTCCCAACGGACCCCGGCAACCCCCTGGCCCGGCTGGAGCGAGCTTTTGACCTCCAGGCGCAGGCCGAGCCCGTGGAGAGGCGCCTGCAGGGAGCGCTGCGTTCGGGCCGCCTGGGCGCTCCATCTCGGAAGTGGAATCCGCGTTCTTCCGAAGCCTGGGACGCCGCCGTGGCGGCCGGGGTGTTGTCCTCCGAGGAGGCCGCGCTGCTGGCCCGGTGTGAAGCGGCGCGCCGGGAAGTGATCGAGGTGGATGCGTTTCCCCCCGCTGTCTATTTCGGGGACGGGCTGTCACCAGAGCCGCGTGGCGCTGGGGGAACTTCGGGGGGCGTGGCGGAGTCTCCATCGTGAACCCGCTACCCGGTCCGGGTGTTCCATGAGACGGGGCAGAGAGGTGAAGTGCGTGAAGGTGTCACGACGGGCCTTCGGTCGATTGTTGTTCCTGCTGTTCGTGCTATTCGTGCTGGTGACGGGCCCGGGAATCGCTTTGGGGAGACCTCTCGTGCTTGACGCCGGTGTGCTGCA
>JAJXVI010000648.1 GCA_021782195.1 bacterium
ACCCCTTCGGTGCAGTGGGAGTACAAGATGTTCGACGTTGCCGGTCGTAGCGTCATTCCGGCGCTGGTCTCGGCAGACTCCTTGCAGCAGGCGCGTGTGCTGGAAGCGCGACTTTCAAGGTTGCCGCTGGTGGCTTCGGTCGAGAGCATTGCGCCCATGTTTCCCACCGACCAGGCCGAGAAGATGAAAATCGTGCCTGCCATCCAGCGCGAACTCGCCGCGTTGCCCGATCTGAAGGAGCCGTTGCCGCCCGTGAACGTGACTGCACTTCGTTCGGTGTTGCGTCAGTTGCGCGGCATCTTCTTCCTGGTGTACCCGGAGGCAGAAGGGGCGGGGCAGTACGAGATTGCGGCACAGGCGCGCGACTTCGTGTTCAGCGTGGATAACTTCATGCAGCAGACCACGCCACCGGGTCGTCAGGCGCGACAGCGACTTGACCACTACCAGGATGACTTCTTCCACGACCTGGGTGACAAGCTTGACCTGATCAAAGGAAAGGGCCCTATCACGCCGTTGACGTTCAGCGGTGTGCCGACCGTGCTCCAGCACGAATTCCTCGGACGGGACAATCATCTGCTGCTCCTGGTCTTCCCGAAAGAGGACATCTGGGACCCGGCTGCGTGCGGACGGTTCCTGCGTGAACTTGACACAGCCAACCTCGGGCAGGTTGCGACCGGCACGCCCCGTCAGATGTACGATTCGGTGCGCCTCATGAAGGAGGCGTACCAGAAGGCGGGCCTGTATGCGCTGGCGGTGATCGTCCTGTTCGTCTTCCTGCACTTCGTGCGGATCGTACCTTCGCTGCTTGCGCTCTTTCCACTCGGCGTCGGGATCGTGTGGGGACTGGGCCTGATGGCCATCTTTCACATCGATTTCAATCCCGCGAACTACATGGTGTTGCCGCTCATCCTTGGCATTGGCGTCGCGAACGGCATCTACGTCGTGAAGCGCTTTCAGGAGGAAGGCAACGCCGAGATCTTTGAAGTCAGTACAGGACGCGCAATTCTTCTCTCGAATCTGACGGCCATGATCGGATTTGGCAGTCTGATGATTGCCCATTACCAGGGAATCAAGAGCCTGGGCGAAGTCATGACGCTCGCGATTGCATCGTGCATGGCGTCCTCGCTCCTGGTGCTGCCGGTTCTGTTGCAGATGCTGTCGAAGCGTTTCAGGATTTGAAATGGGGTTGAGCAAGGACGCCCGCACGGGAGCCATCGCCACCCTGGTCATCGTTCTGGTGGCCTGGGGCATCTCGTTTCTCACGAGCATCAGCCAGAAGAAGAACTGGGGCACCCCCTATCACATCATCTTCAATCGGGTAGAGGGGGTCGAAGAGGGGACCCCCGTATACTGGAACGGCCAGCTCGTCGGGCACGTGCGATCGATGGCGGTGCGCCTGTCCGACATGAAGGCTGACGTCACGATTTCCGTCAATCAGCCGTTGCTCTACAAACCGGTGGTTCTCACCGACCGTTCCTTCTACACTGTCGAAGGCGGCCTTTGGGGAGCTCAGTGGATCAACATTCAGTATCGGGATGGAACGCCCGTGCCGCCTGGCGGGCAGGTGAACGGCACGACCGTTGACTCCTGGACCAGCAAGATGAGAAGCGGCGTGGAGTACATGAGGCGTCTGCAGGCCCTTGCTGACTACTTCCAGAAGGAGGTTGGCACCAGCGACGCTGCTCGGCGCAAGATCAAAGCGCAGATTCGCTACTGGAACTACATGGCGTTCGACCTTCGGGTGCAGGCGAACCGTTTCAACCAGTTTTCAGGACTGATCAACCAGCGCCTCGGCATGTCCTTTGAAGCGGTGGACCATCGCATCACCCTGCTGCAGGACCGCTCGCGCATTGCTGTGGCTCAGATGGGACTGTTTGCCCGTGGGATGCAGCTCGCTGCGATTCGCAAGGACGCCGCCACGCACGAAATGGTGATCGGACTGCTTGCAAAGATGCTTTCAATGCAGGAGACGGTCATTGCCTTTGACGCGTACATCGGGCGCGGTGACAGTATGATGACGGGTCTTCTCGGGCGCATACGGCACGCGGTCGATGACGCGCCAGAAAAGGTTGCAGCCCTGCACTTCGTGATGCGCAACCTGCACGTGATGGGCAAGACCCCGCGCGCCCTCGCCGCGTCGATTCGTAAGCGTATTGCCGAGATGCGCGCCGCGGTGGACAAACTTCGTGGTCGCCTCGGCAATCCGCAGGGGACGGGCGCCCAGAAGCACCCTCCCGCAGGCTCGTCCTCGCTTCCCGGGGGACTCGGTGTTCCGCTGCCCGCAACCTCGTCCCCGTCTGAGCATCGTGATCACGCGTCTGCAACGCCGAAGGCGGGGACGTCGCTCGGGACGCCGCGCGCCCCCGGCTCGCCTGGCGCGCAGCACGGGACGTCGCTCGGGACGTCGCCCGTCCCCAGCTCGCCTGGCGCGCAGCACGGGACGTCGCTCGGGACGCCGCGCGCCCCCGAATCGCCGCGAGGCACGGCTTCTCCGGGGCCCCTGCCTGCACCGACCGGGCACTGAGCCGTACCGCGCACAACGTGTGGCTTCCGGGAGGACTTCACTGCCACTGGCGAGAAGCCCACGCTCCCATGCTAGCACAAGAGCAACGCAATCAACCGGTCGTCCCCGCTCAGGAGCGCGCCACAGGGCTCGCTGCAGAGCAACACAATCTGAATCCCGTGAGATCGG
>JAJXVI010000649.1 GCA_021782195.1 bacterium
GCCGGTCACGGTCACCATGGTCCACTTGTTGAGCGCTACGACGCCGCCCTGCTGACCGGCCTGGGAACCCCAGGTGCCATAGTCGCTAAGAACGAGCTGGCCTGTCCCGTACAGGAGGAAACACCATCCGTTACCGTACGCGCCACTCAGGTGTGCGACAATAAGGGAGCCGCTGCTCGAGTAACTGGTCGGATTGATCCAGGCATTGATCGTGAAGCCGCCGCTACCGAAGTTCATCGCAGCGTCTGTGCCGGCGTCAGCGTACTGGAAACCGCCGGTCATTGTCAGCGAAAGACCGGTGCCGCTGACACCGGTGCCGATCGACGCTCCATTGACGAGCGTGGCGTTCTGGGTACCCACCTGGTCGGTCGCCGTCGTGCCTGATTGATTGAACGACCAGTAGTCCAGAAGAGCTGAGGAATAAGGCGACACGGCAAACGCGCTCATCGTCGAGCCAGTGAAGAGAAGCAGGACGAGAGCCCCGCACAGCACAGAGAGGCCCAACCGTTCCGAGCGGTCTTGCGATGTGCGGGCAATCGGGACGTTATAACCTCGCGAGCATTGACCGCGTCGGATCATTCGAGAGTCCACGGCGTTCTATCGCCTCCAGTAAGAAAGTCTCCACGACACGCAACAACGGTCCGGTGAATGGCAGGTGCGACCACACAACAGGCATCCAGCGAGTACCCGGGCCCGGCTCTTCGCATGACCTGGCAGTTCGACGAAAACACGACTTTCCCTGCGTTTTCCGTCCCAGGAAGACTGCGGCGCTACCTGGGACGGAAACGGCGCCGAAAGCGCTTCCGACCCTGATGGCAGCGCGTCGTTCGTGCCGACCCGATCAACTTTGCATGGTTGAACCGGCACGAAAATCCAGACTGTGACGCGCGGTTCTTGTCGCGTCGCGATACGTCCCCCCAGAAAACCGAGAGAATTTTACAGGACGGTAACAAACCGGCAACAACCCGCCGGTATACTTATGCCTGACGAAGCCAGATTATTGGGAGGAAGAACTCTATGGCAGCTCTCGGCAATATTTTCTCAATGCTGAAGATGCAGAACGCCGACTACCAGAATGCGTCTGCCCTCAAGGCGGCCGGTTGTCATCCGACGGCGGGCAAGGATCACAGCAACGAGTCTCTCACCCAGGCGTACTCAGAAAGTTGCCCCGAACGTTCCCACCTGTCCCCGCAGGCGCTGGCCATCCTTCAGAGCGAGCAGCACACTGAAGCAGCCCAGGAGCAGGCGCAACAGGGTCAGCACTGACCACACAAGGGTCGTCGCAGAAAAGGCCTCGCCCGACATCGCGGGAGGGGTCTTCTGTGTTCCGTCGATCGTCAATCGCCGTGCCATAGCAGGGTCTGCAAGCCGTAGCCCAGAACGCTCTCGCAGAGCAAACGAGCCTCCAGCCACTGGGGCTCGTCGCCGTTGGAGTCGACCAGAAAAGAAGGCCCGAAGTGCTCCCTGGCGACGATCAGCACACACATGACCGCCAGATCGTACGGGCGACGGTCGGTCCGGCACCATCGCCAGACTGACGCGCGGCCATCGGCCAGATCGGCCTGAGCCAGCTCGCGCTCGAGAACAAACGGTTGCAGGGGACAGCAGCCACGGCACTCCCGCCGCCGAAATGCCTGGAGCCGATTTTCCACCCGCCCGTCAAGCGGGGGCGGAGAGCGCACGGCCAGCAGTCGGCCTACGTCAGTCACGCGACGCAGTCGCCGACCGTGCTGACAGGGACTGACCCCGTTGAATGCAATCACATCGTCGTCCAAACGAGGGTCCCGCTCTTCCGAAAGCCCCACGTGCGCATCGTGATCGGCGAGTGGAGCGAGCAGACGCCTGAAGTCGTCGACCACGGCGCAAAAGACGTGCAAAGGCAACGTGACGGGTCGTCCCCACATGTGGTTGTATTGCACAACCGCACCTCCAGTTCATGAATCCGAGCAGGCACAGCATAGTGAGGCGATGTGAAGAGAGCGTTGCCGAATCGTGAACCCGCACCGAACACGGTGTAAACTCCGTCGTCGGTGTTGCACCCCTGCCTGCCCCCTCCGCTGCAGATCACTCCTCCAGATCGCGACCGGTGCGTGCCCCTCAACGGGGAGAGTCGAGGGTGCTCCACCAGTCCCGACGGGGTTCGGCAGGAGCACGCCCCGGGGCGTCAAAGTCACGTGCGTTCAGGCCATCATCGGGCATAGGAGGCCGCCGTGCAGGTAACCAGGAGAGCCAGCAGTTACCAGTCGCAGATCAGCCGCTCCACTCCAACCGCCTTTCTTTTTCTCATTGACCAGTCCGGATCGATGTCAGATAAAATGGCGGGAACCGGTCACAGCAAGTCCGAGTTTGTCGCAGATGTCATCAATCGAACGCTGATGAACCTGATCACCACTTGCACAAAGGCCGATGGGGTACGAGATTATTTTCACGTCGGCGCCATCGGCTACGGTGAAAAGGTGCAGAACGCCCTCTGGGGGGCTCTGAGCCAGGAGGTCCTGCACCCGATCTCGCAACTCGAACAGCATCCCCTGCGCGTCGAGGATCGGATTAAAAAAGTAAGCGATGGAGCGGGCGGACTTGTCGATACGAAGATAAAGTTTCCAGTGTGGGTAGACGCGGTAGCCAGCCTGGGGACACCGATGCGCGCCGCCCTCACATGCGCCGCAGAAAATCTCATGAAGTTTTGCTACC
>JAJXVI010000650.1 GCA_021782195.1 bacterium
GACAGTACGGCCGCAACAAGCGCAACCCCGCGTGGCTTCAGGTTGAATACCACCCAGGGCCACACCAGGTAGAACTGCTCTTCGACCGCAAGCGACCAGAAGTGGTCCAGGCTGAACCACGTGAGATGAACGGCGAGTGCGTCGTTCATCGCGTAGGGAAGGTTGCCGCAGAAAGTCCAGTACCAGGCTTCCCCGTGGTGAACGCTCGTCATTTCGGCGGCTGTGTACGCGCCAATGCGTGGAAGCACGAGAAAGAGCAGGCCCAGAACGCCGTAGTACAGGGGAACAATGCGGAGGACCCGGCGCGCATAAAAATTTCGCGCAGCGTGCGGACGTCCGCGCGTATCGAGCAGGATGCCCGTGATGAGAAATCCGGAGAGCACGAAAAACAGGTCGACGCCGCACCACCCCGCCTGCATCGTTGCGTACACTGCGTGACCGGCGCCGGTCGGGGGGGTGAAGTGATCGATCATCACAGCGAGGATGGCCAGCCCGCGGAGGCCGTCGAGTCCGGGGACGCGCCCGCCGTCCGCGCTCGGGGCGTGGGTGTGCCCATCCGCTGGACGGGGCGGGCACGCGCAGGTTTCGCGCCCGCCGTCCGCGCTTTCGGCGTCCGGCGGAAGTGTCGGGGGGTCGATCAGGAGAGGACGCTCGCCTGGCGACGCGTAGTGACGAGGAGGAGCGCGCACCCGCCGAGGAGCAGCACGACGGGGGGTTCAGGAACCTGGGTGACGGTCAGGTTCGAGACGAACTGCCACCAGGTGTCGCCGCCGGTGAAGGAGAGGGTGCTGGCTGTGGAAGTGGCGGTGTAGATGAACAGCTCCGGCATCCAGACGTTGTAGGCGGAAGGTGCGGCGTTGTTGAGGAGGTAGCCCGTGAATCCGCCGAGGCTCGCGGCCAGATTTGCCGTGATTCCAGTCGTGTGCTGGTCGACGTAGTAGTCGAAGCTCACCTGATAGGTCGCGCCAACGGTGGTTGTAAGCACCTGCGTGATGCTGTCGGTGGTCTGGCCGTCGCTGAGCGCCTGGGCGTATCCACCGCCGGGAACGGCTGCAAGACCGCTGCTCACCGCCAGGGGTGCTGTGGTCGAACTGCTCAGGCTTCCCGTTGCGTATATCGCAGTGTTCCAGGCGTTGGTTGGACTTCCGTAAGTGTACGTCCAACTGTTGGCGGTAGCGTAGGTGGCACTGTAGTTGTTCCACCCGGTTGCTCCACTGGTGGAGCCGAGTGCGAAGTTGCCATTGGTCACCAGATTCGGAGCAGCCTGCACACCGGTTGCCGAGAGCAGGAACAGACAGGCGCTGATTCCAAGAATCAAGCAGCGGGTCTTCAGCATCGTGCCAACCCACATGGCCGGCAAATTCAGCACACGTCCCATTGCGACGTCCTTCCCATTTCCGGTTACTGCGCTCCGCTTCCCTTCCCTTGAAAGACGGAGGCATGACTTCTGTGCGCATGGATTCGCCCGCTTTGAACGGTCTTCCTGCTACCCGCCGCGGTTGTGGTGTCTCGCGGCCTGTCAGGAGTGTGCGGCGCGCCTCCGCGGAACCTCGAGCTCCAGCGCCTGTCGGTGCGGAAGCTAGGTGCGGCGCACGCGCACGAGGGTCTCCACCGTGCGCGTACCGACCTGCGGGACGTCCACCAGCCGGAAGGCTTCGAGAATCTTCGCGCGGTCGGCTTCGCTGTCGACGTTGATGCGAACCAGCGAGTCAAGCAATGAGATGGCGCGTTTGAGATACACGTTGCACGGCGTGCCGCGGGCGACCGATTCGATGGTCAGGCGCGTCTGCAGGGTCTCTGGGGAGAGAGCGGTGCGCGGGGAACTCGCGGGGATGAGGATATGGTCGACGCGGCGCAGCAGATCGATGTCGAACACCAGGGTGGCGTCATTCTCGTCGGGGAGGATCCGCAGTTTCAAGTATGCCTGTCCAGGCTCTCCCTGTGCCGTGTGGATGGACTGACTGGGGGTGCCGAGGCGCAGCCAGCGCTCTTCCGCTGAGAGCAGGTGCGCGGTGGTTCGCAGCATGCGGGCGATGCTGTCGCCAACCTGGGTCGACTGCAGGGAAAGGTCGTGACCGAGGAGATAGCGTCCGCGAAGGGCCGGAAGGTGCTCTCCCATGTCGAATCGCAGCCAGTAGGGCCAGCCGGCCTCGCCGGTTCCGACGACGTTCGCCCACGGGTTGAAGGCGCTGTGAAAACGCGGTTTCCAGTCGTAGTCGGGGAGACGGGTCACGTCGGCCACCCCCATGTGGCGAGAGAGGAACCGCGTCATGACCGACAGGCGCGTCTCGACGGAATCTCTGGGGTGGATCTGGCTGTCGACTTCGCTCAACGGAAGGCGAAGCGCCCAGGCCATCTTTCGCTGGTAGACGTACTCGAGGTCGGAAGCCGTGGACAGGCGCGTATCGAGTCCGATCTGCTTCTTGAGGACGTTCAGCATGGCCGTCACTTCGTGCCCTGTTCCCTCGGCCCCGTCGAGCGTCATGATCAGGCACCCCTGGGCCGAATACGGCGCGCTGTTGGTCCGCGCCTTCTCGTAGGGAAGGTACCGGATGCGAAAGCTGTTCGGTGTACCAGGACGCGGAATCACCGGGTCGAGCGCGGTGCCCGCGTTAAGGGTCCAGTTTCGGTGAAGCGGATGCAGTTCGCCGGCCACGATCTGCTTGCGTGGCCATTTCGTGTCCTCC
>JAJXVI010000651.1 GCA_021782195.1 bacterium
GGGAGTCTTTTTTGTCTCATCGAGAAATCCGATGTTCCCCGTGAACTGCTGGCCGCCATCGGCGGCGACCTGTCGGTGCCGTCGCGAGAAGGCGAGGCTTGAAAGCCTCAAAAGTGAGGTGACCCGCAGTCGGCACACCGGACTGCGGGTCACGCTTGCGCGAAAATGACGAGGTCGTGAGCGTCGAAGGTCTACCGGCGACGTGAGAGACCCAGCGCCGCCACGCACGCGAGCTGCATTCCAAGCAGGAGTGCGCTTGACGGCTCGGGGAGCGCTTGCACGTCGAGTCCGAAGAGGCCAGGGGCCGCGGACCCGCTCGCGTTGATCGCCGTGATCTGCATCGACACCAGCGTCTGGCTCTGGAAGGCCGAGGAAAGCGTGAAGGCCTGCTCGTAGATCGTGTGGTTCGAACTTGTCCACGCGACCTGGGCATTCACCTTGCTGGTGGCCAGTGCCGTAGAAGACAGGGGAGCCATGGCCCAGTCGGACATGTCCACGTTGTCGGAGAGGTTGAACGATTCGGTGGCGCCGGCGGATCCCGTGAAGGTCACGGTGGCAAAGTTTGTCATCTGGCCGGTTCCAGTCCAGGCTGCGGACATCAGCGTGTATACGGTTCCCGCGTTGGCAAGGCCCAGGTTGACGGTCAGGCTTTTGCCTGCCTCGATGTAGGTGGCGTCATTGCCGCTCGAGTCGTTGACGATCGCGAACGTCGTCCCGAGTGACCCGCTTGAAGTGAGGGTTCCCGGACCAGGCCAGCCAGACCAGTCTCCACCGCCTGTGGCGCCCACGCCCCAGCCGTTTCCGCCCGTGGCAATGTTCATGTTCTTCGAGAAGTTGGTTATCTCGACCAGCGATGGGGAGGCACTGGCGGCCGTCATGAGACTCAACATGTACAACATTGCAAGGATCACGAGGTATCGAGCAGCCAAGTTCAACTTCCTTCCACACGCCCCCGAGCATTCAGCGCACTCCCCTGGAAAGCCCCTGTCTCGTTGCTGTCTTCTCGGAGACAGGTCACAGCCGGGGAGCGCAGATCATATACGGATATCAACAAGTATTTCGCGCGTAATGCCTGGACTCCTTCAAGTGGGGGGCAAGAGAACTCAACCCGCTTCCGGTTGGGTGCGCCCTGTCCTGGCTGGCGTGATTTCTTCCCCGGCGTCCTCCATTCTTGCCTTTGTAACGCGCGGGAGGTTGCGCGCTGCCCAGGAAACGCGTTGGGCAATTGTGACGACCACCAGTGCGGCCATCAGGCCAAACAGGGCAGGCGCTGCCCGGGGAAACAGCAGGAATATTGTATAGAAGATCACCGTCTCGGCTCCTTCCACCAACCCGCGTGGCATTGATATGGAGGTCGTGCCTGAATGTGTCGGACAGAGCGCGGACAGCATCATCCAGGAACCAAGATTTACGTAGAAGGTGGCAAGCAGCAATGTGAGCATGGTGAAACCAGTGAGTGAGGGCCGTGCCAGAACCATTGCAAACGGCAACAGTGCGTAGACGGCAAGGTCGGAGAACAGGTCAAGATAACCACCCCACGCCGATTGCAGGCCGTGCACGCGGGCGTGAGCCCCGTCGACCCCATCAAACGTGCGGTTTGCAATCCATAGCAGGAGTGACGCGACCTGACATCCTGCGAGAACGGCGCCGCACGAGGCGAGGCCGAGGAGGAGGCCCGCCAGCGTGATCCAGGACGGATCAACGCGGGGGAGTCGCCGTACAATCAAGTGGAACCAGCGATCTTTCTTGACCCGCAACGACGCATCAAACATTTCCTTTTCCCCGTCCCTTTCGCCCGGAGCCGTTTGTGTCACCTGGTGCGCTTGCTCTGTTCCTGTTGTGTGTGCTCGCCCGTTGGGGAGCGGCGACCTTTGGTCGATTGACCCGCAACCGGGCCATGCTACCTTTGCCAGGCGAACCATCCACGCAGGAGTCTCCTGAGGTGCGGAGTGAGGCGTTCTCGGTTGTAGGCGTCACCCGCCATTCGGAAGACGGACGCGTGGGTCGGATACGGGTGGATCGTCACGCTCAACTTTCGCAACCCGATTCCATTCACAATGGCGAGCGTTATCTCCGAGATGAGGTCACCGGCCTGGTTCGCGACGATGGTCGCGCCCACGATGTGGTCAGTGCCAGCCCGCAAATGAACCTTTACGAATCCGCTGACTTCTCCGTCGGTGACGGCACGATCAACGGTCCCGAGGTCGATGCGTATCGTGTGCAGTGGGATGTGTTGGTCGCGCGCATCCTGTACGCTCAACCCGACGTGCGCGATCTGCGGGTATGTGTAAATACAACGCGGAACGACCAGTCCGGAGATTCGCTTGCGCCCCATGAAGAGCGCGTTCTGGAGTACGATGCGCGCCGTGGCGTCTGCCACGTGCGTGTACTGCCGTTTCGTGCAGACATCTCCCGCCGCGTAGACGCGGGGGTTCGACGTGCGCAGGAAGTCGTCGACGTTTATTCCGGACTGCTCATTCCACCGGACGTTGCCCTTCTCCAGATCGAGTTCCCCAACGTTGGGAATGCGTCCAGTGCTGACGAGCAGGTCGTCGAACGGTTCCCACGTTTCCTGGTCGGCACTCCTGCATAGCGCGTATCGCGTGCCACCGTCCCTCCTCCAATTACAACAAGGTTATAACGGGATTGCGGCGTCGGATTCGAGTGGCGTGAAGGGCGCACGCAA
>JAJXVI010000652.1 GCA_021782195.1 bacterium
CGACCCGAAGGTCATCGCTGCGGGAGAGCCCGGTGTACGAGCCGAGTTCTTGCTGCGCAAGCTGATTCTCAAGTCCTCAGGCGTGAGCGAGGCTCAGGAGCAGTCCTTTTACAACATGTTCAAACACCAACTGGCGCTTTACCATCTCTCACACATCGTGGTTGCGACTCGGGAAGACGCAAACCGTGTTGCCAGCGACCTGGCTCGGGGTCGTGACTGGAACCTGGTTGCTTCGACCTACTCGAAAGACACAAACTCAAAGAATCGCGGTGGAGACATCGGCGACCTCACCCACCTGCAGATTGACGAATTGTTCGGACCACAGCTTGCGACGGTCATTACGTCCCTTCCTATCGGCAAGCCCAGCCCGCCTCTGAAGGCGCCATTTGGCTACGACATCGTCAAAGTCGACTCCGTGCGTACGACCTTTGCGCAGTTGAAGGATGAAATTGCTGGAATCATGTCCAACGCGGACCGGATCACATACGTGAAGAAGATGCTTGATGCTGCGAACATCAAGAGTCCTTACAAACCCACTGTCGCCACAGCCAAGGCTCCTCCCACAGGTCTGCCTTCCGGCGCGCTGTTGAAGCCTGAGGCTTCGCGCACAACCCTGCCGGTGATTGCGGCGCCGAGCGGTCGACCCGGCCTCAATCAGGGACCGACCATCCCGTCGGAAGGTCAGCGTCGTACTCTGCCCAAATCTGATGTGCCTTCAGCCAGGGCTACGAACTTTCCGGGTCTCGTGATCGGAGGCTCCTCGCCTTCGCCGGCGGCGCGATAGCTTCAGCTGCATTCAATGGATCGCAAGCGACTTGTAACCCTCCTGCTTCTGCTGTTGTTCGTGGCGCCGGCCTGGGCACAGGCCCCGGTGTCGTCCGGCTCCGATGTCGATGCGATGCCGAGTCCGACTCCCCAGAACGGCGCGGTGACCGTAGAGCACGTGTCAGCGCCTGTGAGCCCGGGTTCCGTGCTCAACTCGGTCAATCCGTACACTTACAGGCTCGGGCCTGGAGACGTGCTGTCTGTTGCCATCATCGGTCCCCAGATCAAGCCGTTTCGAAGCTTTGTGGCGCCGGACGGCTCGCTGGATATCTATCCCGTGGGGAAGGTTCACGTGGAGGGCCTCACGGTAAAACGGGCTGAACTGCTTCTTCGGCACCGCATGAGCGCCTACTACCGGAACTTCACGCTCACCCTGACCCTGGTCGGGGTGCGCCAGTTTGTGGTCCAGATCCTCGGCGAGGTTGCTGATCCCGGACGGGTAGAGGTAGACGGCCTGACCAATGTGTTTCAGGCCATACAGCAGGCCGGCGGGTTCACAACGAAGGCTTCGCGGCGTCGTATCGAGGTTCGAACCGGGTCGGGGCCGTCGCGGCGGGTTGACTACCTGCTCTGGCAGCTCTACGGTGTCGTGGGCTACCTTCCGCCACTGACTGCAAGAACGGTCATTGTGGTGCCACCTGAGGGTCCGGTGGTTCGTATCAGTGGCTCGATCAAGAAGCCCGGCCAGTACGAGATTCTTGACACCGACACGCTTGCCAGCATCATTGCCATCGCGGGTGGCGCGCTTCCACAGGCAAACATGAAGGCCGTGCAGGTTGGGCGTCTGCGTCCCAACGGACATCGGCAACTGCACCTGCTGAATGCCACCAGCCCCCACGATCGTGCTTTTCGACTTCAGAATGGCGACTCCATCGATCTGACGGATCGCACGGCCGGTCACGACCAGGTGTACCTGACGGGTGAGTTCAATGCCAAGGCGCAATTTGCGAGACCGTCGCAGGCCGGCTCGCTTGGGGTGGAAGCGCCGCGGCGTGGCGTTTATGACTTGCGTGAAGGACAGACATTGAAAGACGTGGTGCTTGCTGTTGGCGGCCCGACCGTCAAAGCCGATCTTCGCCACTGCAGTATCGAGCGGCGTGAGAATGGCGTAGAGCATTCGATGCCGGTCAATCTTCTCTCGCTTTTGAACGGTGATGGTCGGCAGCCGGATATCGTGCTCCACAACGGAGACACCATCACGTTGCCTGCAATGCCTGATGTGGTCTACATCGTCGGCGCGGTCAATCGCTCGGGACCGGTGCCTTACATGAACAGCGAGTCGTTGCGGGAGTATCTTGGCCTGGTCGGAGGACCCATTGTCGGGGCTTCAACGCGATTCGTCAAACTGGTCCGCATGCGTGAACACCGCAAACCGCTTATCGTGAGCTTTGACCTGCTCGACGTATTGAAGGGTTTGCGCGAGGGTCCGAAGATCCACCCGGGAGACATCATCTACGTGCCTCACACTTACGATACATTCGCTGACATCAGCCGTGTGATTTCGAACATCTTCTTTGTCAAGAGCGTGTTTCCGTGACAAATCCTCTGGATACGCCATTGAAAGACCTTGGGACAACACCGGATTCTGCCGTTTCTGCTCTGTCGACATCCTCGTCGACTGCCGTTCCTCACGCCGTACACACCTCCGCCGGTGTGGATGACGGAGAACTGGTCCCCTGGTGGGTGACCTTTCTTCTCAAGCAAATGCGGCGATTTATCGGGTGGATGGTCATCGCCCTCGTGGTTGGTGCCGTGGTCGGTCTTGTGATGAGCAAGATACGCAAGGAGATGTGGGTGGCCAGGTGCACAGTGCTACTGGTGCAGAGCCTGACCGCCCAGTCTCAGATCAAGACCTTG
>JAJXVI010000653.1 GCA_021782195.1 bacterium
CCGCGACCTGGGGAACGCGTTCATCGACAAGCCCTCGCGCCGTTTGGTCTTCGATCTCCGCCTCAGCAGCACTCCCAGGGACCGGATCCGCGGAGATGTGCGGGCCGACGGCATCCACACCTTTCTTGGCATCATACTTCAGGACCCGACTCCGGAGGAGGAGTCGTTCATAAAGAAGACCCTCCTGACATACGGGCGCAACATTCCCGAACCCTATCTGACGGCGCTCAATGCCCCATAGAACTTCACTTCCTGCGTGGCCACCAAACGGCCACCGCACACACAGCGCAGCACAGAGCCCCGTGTAACAGCGGGGCTCTTCAATTTCTCCGCGAGGAGGAACGAATGCAAGATACTCCTCGTGACGTACTCTCGCTGCCAGCGATTGACGCATGTGTGAGTCCGCGTCACGCGTGCTCCTCTCCTGGCGGAGGATGATCATGTTCCCCCCGGCGCGTGCGTCACGCTCTTTGCACAACGGCACCACGTGGACCCATCACTTCATCACCAACCCCGATTCCGAGGCCACGGTCTCAGAGTCTCTGGAGGTACCTATGTCTGACCTCAGTGCGAAGGAGCGCGACGCTCTCAAGTCCGAGGACTTCGCCGTACCCGGGAAGCGAATGCTCCCCATTCACGACCCAAAGCACATCAGAATGGCCTGGGACATGGTATCCAGGGCCCGCAACCTCACGGCCGAGGAACGCGCTGCCGCCCGTAACAGAATCCTTGCCGCGGCGAAAGCGCACGGAATCGACACAGGTGGCTGGTCGAAAAAGGAGGTCACCGATGCCGTTGTTGTCACCGACTCCGTTGTCACCGCGGTAGAGGTGATCGAAGACGCGCAGGCGCCGACAAAGGGACTGCTCCGCGGTCGCTTTACGGGGACGCGCGCCAACGTCATCAACGACAACAACCGCGTATACCCGACGGCGGTCCTCAGCGACGCTGTTGGGCGCTTCAAGGCCAAGCTCCCCGTCACCGGCGAGTCGCCTCACCCGGCGGCAAAGCGTGGCGTGCAGGGGCAGGTCATCTTCGACGGCCGGCTCGAGAACAGCGTCTACAACATCGTCGACGCCTACATGGACGGTCCGGTGCTGCGCTTCGTGGCGGACGTGATGGGCACCGCCAAGGGCAAGGACCTCAAGGCTGTCATCGACGCCGGCGGAAAGGTGGGCGTGAGCATGCGCGCGACCGGCAGCGGCGTGGAGCGCGTGATCGACGGCCACACGGTCGAAGTGATGACGCACCTGGACATTCACAGCTTCGACCAGGTGCAGAATCCCGCGACCGACGCGTGCGGCCTCGAGGAGGTGCTCACCGACGCGCAGGTCGAGCAGATCCTGCATGATGCCGCACAGGGAGGTCCGCCGCTGTGCCCCGATGACGGCACGGCAATGGAGCCGCAGGACCCCGACCACGACGGCGACGTGGACTTCTACACCTGCCCCAACTGTGGATCGGTATTCCTGGAAGATCACGACCTCCACCAGGAAACGCACACCGACACACACACCCACGCCCACGCCAGTCATTCTCTTCAAAAGGTAACCCCGGCCAACCGGGAGCGCCACGACCACGCCCGGCGCTGGATGGACAGCCATCCGCCCACCAAACCCACGACCGACTCGGTCAAGGAAGGCGAGATCATGAAAACGGAAGACCTCATCAAGGCAATGCGAGAAGACCCCGCCGTGAAGGCTGCCGTCGCCGAGCTGGCCGCGGAAGTCGCGAAGCCCGCGCTCGACGCGACCGAGGAGAAGAAGGCTGCGGAAGACGCTCTTCGTGGCTTACCGAGACAGTGAGGAGTTTCCGAGCTGGATTGCCCGCATTGAACAGGTCGTAGACTGCAGCCGGCCGCGGGGCCGCGCGGAAATGGTGGCCCGCACCGAGCTGGCCTGGGCGTACAGCAGTGGCAAGCTGGCCACGTATCAGGAACTCGGCATCAGCCACGTCGAGTGGTTGGCTGTAATCGACAACCGGACGTGCCCTCGATGCGCGGCGCGCAATGAGCAGACTTTCGCACTGGCGGACGTGGACGGGCAGATCCCTCTGCACCCACGGTGCCGCTGCACGATTGTGGCCGCGAAGGGCTCATACGGGAAACTTGGACGCGTTCCTGGAGCGGAAACGACGTCACCTGGAACGTCGTTCCCCGGCGGAGAGGTGGCAGCAGCATTCGAGGCGCTTCAGGGGGCCTATCAACCGGAAAGGCCGACCGCCTCCGAATCCGACCAAGCGGACCGGGAGGAAGCGCGGAAGCCAGCCGCGGAGCAAGAGCCGGCGGCCGCCGCGCCGTCTCGGGGCGAGGAACGAAATCGCGCGCTCGGTCCACAGGAGAGCCTGCATGGAGACCTGAAGGCAGGTCCGCCTCAATACGTCCACGTCAAGCGCTACAACGCGAAGAGCCGCAGCAGGCAGGTCCGCCAGTTCTTCGCTGATCTCGCAAAGGTTCCGCGTGGCCTGCGGGAGGCCTTGGAGAAGGGCGGCTACGTGGTGCACATCGTCCGTGGCCGACTGACGGACATGCCGCAGTTCTCCCACCTCGTAGGGGTGCCGACCCCTGACTGGGGAGGCAAGACATGGGACGTCGTTCCAGGAGCCCAGGAAGGGACTACTGTAGCACTCGCCTATGGTCCGACTGTGGACGCGCACGGGAGTTGCTCGCTTGCGCTGCACG
>JAJXVI010000654.1 GCA_021782195.1 bacterium
TCCGATCTTTGCCCTTGAAGGGGGCCGGCGTCGTGGTTGAGCTTGCCTCCTGGCATGGAAGGTCGACAGGTGTGCCACCGAGTGCGAGGATGTTGGCACGCGTCGTGTCAAAGTGCGTGTTGTTCACCACGATGCGGTTTGTTACGCGCAAGGCACTCATGACCAGGTGCTCGGCCGCACGTCCCTGGTGCGTGGGGATGACGTGGGGATATCCGGTGATGCGCGTGATCGTCTCTGCGAACCGGTAGTAGCTTGTGGAGCCCGCGTAGGCCTCATCGCCACGCAGGAGGGCGGCCCACTGTGCGCTTGACATGGCGCCGGTACCTGAATCGGTCAGCAGGTCGATGAGCACGTGTTCGCTCTTGAGACGAAACAGATTGTACTGGGCCTCCGCGAGGTGCTCGAGTCGCATGGCGCGGGTGATCGGCCGCACCGACTCCGTCATCTTGATTCGGAACGGTTCCATTGGATATCTCATGGCTGGCTCCATCCAGGAATAGAAATGTCAATCGCGTAGCGGCACGTGGTGCCGGGCTTTTTCGGGGCGGCCCCGCAAAAAGTGAGTCTGCTTTCGCGTTCGTCCTCGAAGTTCCCGCCATCTGGTTCCGAGATGGCTCCCAGGTTTGCCGGTCAGAGCGGTAGGGTGGCGAGGCGCCGTGCGTCGAATTGTGGGCCGTCGCACACAGCCACCATTCGCAGTTCGGAAGTGTACCTTCCGTCGTCAAGCTCCAGCCAGAGTTCGTCCGCGCCCGGCTGCATGGGAGAGAAGGTTACGTACTCACCTCGCGTCAACTCCGCCTCGAGCACGTCGCGTCCGAAGGAGGACGCCAGGTCGACGAGCATCGGCTTTCGGTCAGTCTTTGCGAATGTAAAGCGTGGGAGGCAGAGCCCCCGTTGCAGTGCATCCGCGCCTTTGAGGAGCAGGTCGCGCGCGGCCTGCGTGGCGAGTCGGATGGCCCAGCGGCTGAGAAGGAGATCTCCCAGCCGGACTTCGGGGAAGATTTCGATTGCGCCGGCCGTGCAGCAGGCCGGGAAATGTCCGGCCGCCCATTCCGAGAGCGCCATGGGGGAGTAACCCACGGTTCGTATAGGGCCCACGGTGAGGGCGTTGGTGATGAGTGAATACCGTTGCTTACGGTCGTGAACGCACAGTACCCCAGCCTCGCGGCCGACCATCAGGCGTTCGAGCGCGACGGCCCGTGATTGAGGCCACCACCCGGCCGGATTGGTGACGCCGAGGACAACGTCCTCAAGTTGGCGCAGGATTCCTTCGGCCTGCTTGCTCGGGGTCGGTTGCACGAACAACACGTCGTTCCCGAAGATGTTGCGGGCGTGCCCCTGGAAGGAGCAGTTCTCGTGCGCATGCGGAAAGAAGGTGGTTTCGCCCATTCCTTCGCTGCCTGAATGTGCCTCCGCCAGCAGCAGGGTACCCTTGCCCGCTTCGAGAGCCTTCGTGCTGCCCCCGAGCATCAGGTCGATGGTGCTCACGAATCGTTTCTCTCGCATCCATTGCTCGAACGCTTCGGGAGGATCGATTTCGACCAGCGAGAGCGTCATGGTGCGTGGATCTCCCGTGACCTTCCACGGAGAGGGAGAGGCCAGGTGGGGCTCGCACCCTTCTGACTCAGTCGGGTGCGCGGTGTACCGTTCGATCTCATCGAGGAGGCGCACAAGCGGGACTTCCCTACCTTCCGGAACGAGCCGCCGGAGGAGCGGCAGACTCTCGTGCTCTCGTCGGTACTCGTGCCAGGCTGCGAACCGGAACCAGGGCCCGAGCGCGGTTTCAATGCGTGAACGAAGCGCGTGGCCGATGGTGAACTCACGCACGGTTCGGGAGCAGTCGGCGACAAAGAAGGAACGATCGAGCGATGGCTGTAGCACGGTTTCATCTGCTTGTAGAAGTTCGGCAAGTAGAGCCTCGGCCCGGACCGGGTCCACACGCACAGGTCGGGGCTCTGCAGCCTGGCAGAGCAGGCGGACCGTCCCCCCCAGCGGTTCTGACAGGGGCATCCCGTGGAGGGTCCGCGCCAGGTCCGCGAACCGGCTCTTCCATGGCCATCCCCAGTTTCCCGGGCCGGCGCCTGCCAGTGTCAGGACGCCATCGTCAATGAGGCGGTGAACCTCTTTTCGAAACTCCAGCAGTTCCGTGGCTCGTACTCGGGTCAAGGCGCGCAGCACGATCTGCAACTCGCGTTCCGAGAGGCGTCGACGTCCCCTGCCATCGATCTCGAGGACTTCTCGACCGTCCAGACGTACGTGCGGCGCAAGCACGAGTTCGGTGGCCTCGTCCTCGAGGGCGCGCCACACGAGGGAGCGTAGAACCATGGGAAAGCTAAGGGAACGACAGCGCGACAACGCTCCTGCGACCTCATCGGCCTGCTTCATGAGTTTCGCGAATTCGAGCCCCTCCGTCTGCGTGAGGCGCTCCTGCAGGTCGGCCAGCAGGGTCAGTTCACGTTCGACGGTCGAGCCTTTCGAGAGTTCGACAAGAATCGAGAGTCGCTCCTGACCCGGGCGTCCCAGGCGGGTAATCCGCAGGTTGAGCTCGAAGCGCCGGATCGCATTCTCCTGCCGGGCAGGTGTGAGTGCGCCCAGCACGACCGGCGACTCGTAGCGTCCCTGTGCGACCAGGTCGACAACCTCCGCTTCCGCCTCCGAGAGTGCCGGGGAAGCCCCTC
>JAJXVI010000655.1 GCA_021782195.1 bacterium
TATTGTAGAGATCGTACTTGATCTTGTGGCGTTCTTCGATCAACTGGCAGGCGCGCTGCATGATCGTGAGGGTAGCGAGGCCCAGAAAGTCTACCTTGAGCTGGTGCGGATCATAGACGTCTGCGCTGAGATTGAGGCGACGGAAGAGCATGGCGTCAAAACCGACGCCGAGCTTCGAGCGAATGACTCCGGCGCGCGCCCGGAAGGTCTGTGCCCGATTCAGCCAGTAACCCAGCTCTACGTCCGCCAGATTGCGGGTTCCAATGGCGTCAACCCCGACCAGCAGGTTGTAGCGCAGGGTGGGAAAGAGCGTGAGCAGCGCATTCGGGGCCACACGACCGCTCCGAGTATCGTACTCCGCCTCCGTGCGCATGCTGAAGAGGTGGAATTTACCCTTGCCACCCAGTCCGCCGAATCCGCCCATGATCTGCTGGGCGCTCTTGACCAGTTTCTTCGCACCGGCAACCGTTTCCCGGGCGTCATGAATCGAGTCGCGAATGTCCTGCTGCAACTGGGGATCCGAAGTGATGCCGCGCACGTCGCCGGCCACACCCTCCAGTTCCTCCGCGGTCCGTCTGAGCGATGCGGTCATCGAAACCAGGTCGTCGCTCATCTTCTTGCGACCGACCAGTTTGCGAACGCTGTCCATGGCAGCGCGCACGCTATAGGACATCTGCTTGAGATTCAAGACGATGGTGCGCACGTCAGGCTCGTTGCGTTCGCCAATTCGACGCAGTGTTGATGCCAGGGCACCGAAGTCGCCTCCAATGGAGGTCAGCTGGCTATGAAGGCCCACGATGGTGTCATCAAGGTGACCGCTGATGGTGCTGATTCGCCCGTTCAGATTCCGAATGACGTCGTTGGCGTTCCCCACGGCACCTCTCATGTCTACCGAGAGCTCCTTGAAGTTCGCGACAGTCTGTCGAATGTTGCGGCGCATGTCGGGATCGCCAACGAGTTTGTTGATCTCGGCAACCGAGGTCTGGAGGTCGTTGAGGGCCTCGTTCCCCCGTGTCATCAGCTGATCAATCGTGACAGGAGAAGTACCGGTGACCGTACCCTCTGCCGGTACGACAGGACCGGGGCGGGGAACGATTTCGAACCAGCGATTGCCGAGGAGGTCACTGGTGATCGTGTAGCGGGAGGATTGCGTGATCTCAAGGTTTGCGTAGGTGATGTTGAACTGCACCTTGACACGTTTGTCATCGGTGATCGCGATGTCGGTTACACGACCCACGTTCACCCCTGCAAGTCTAACGCGATCGCCCACAGAAAGGCCTTCTACGCGATTGAACAGCGCAAAATATCGCACACCTTCGGCCTTTGGACCGGTCAAAATTGTCGTCAGGATCAAGCCAAGAAGGATGAGGCCAACCACCGTGACCATGCCGACTTTTGCAGCGGGACTGATATCCATGCCCGTTTCGTTCTCCAAAGCCCGTTGTATTCAACCGCAAGCATCCAGGGGGAGCCCGGAACCGCTCACGGTTGCTGCCGGGGCTCAAACAGTGCGACGTGCAAGCCGCCTGGCGAGGTAGCGTTCAAGTGGGGAAGACAGCGCGGGTTGACACGCCGCACTCGGGGAGGGGCACAGGCTAGACCCGAATGGGACCGCGGGTGCTTCCCTCCCGGAACTGCACCACATAGGGATTGTTGGACTTCTGGAACTGTTGCGGCGTCCCCTTCTCCACAATCTCACCGTTGAAGAGGAATGCAATCTCGTCCGCAATGGAATAGGCACTTCTGAGATCGTGGGTGATCACAATCGAGGTTGCCGTGATCTGACGCTGCAGATCCTTGATAAGCTCATTGATCACATTGCTGATGATGGGATCCAGACCCGTCGTGGGCTCGTCGTAAAGAAGGATGTCAGCCCCTGAAGCAAGCGCTCGTGCAATACTGGCGCGCTTCTGCATACCGCCCGACAACTGGCTTGGAAGCAGATGCTCCATTCCTTCGAGGTCGACCATCGACAATTTCTCAGAAACGATGCGCATGATCTCCTCCTCGCCCCTGTGGTGATGTTCGCGCAACGCAAACGCAACGTTATCACCCACTGTCATCGAATCGAACAGGGCTGCCGACTGAAACACCATTCCACACTTTACGCGAATCTCGTTGAGTTCCGATTCATTCATCGGTACAACATCCTGCCCGTTGACAAGAATCTGTCCGCTGTCAGGTTTGAGCAGGCCAACGATACTGCGTATGAGGGTGCTTTTGCCGACACCCGAGAGGCCCATCACACAAAGCGTGCTCCCACGCGGAACATCGAGATCAATCCCCCGAAGTACGTGACGATTCCCAAATTTGACGTTGAGGCTGCGGATGCTGATGGCAACGGGGCAAGGTTCTGTCGTGGGCGGCGTGGGTGACGTCCCGGGGGCAGCAGTTCTAGCGGTCATCGGGGTGGATACATCCAGGCTGACAGAAAGTAGTTTGTGATGAACACAATGAGCATGGCGCTCACCACCGAGTTCGTGGTCGCACGCCCGACTCCGGCGGCTCCACCGCTCGTCTTCAGACCCTGCAGACAGGACACAAGTGCAATCTCCGTGGCAAATATCGCCGATTTGATCAGGCCGGACGTGACGTCCCAGGGAACGAGCGTATTTTTGATGGAGTCAAAGAAGGTATGGTACTGGATGTTGGCCTGGATGTTCGCCACAACCGCCCC
>JAJXVI010000656.1 GCA_021782195.1 bacterium
GTTTCGCAGGATGGTTCGGTCGTCCCTTGCTGCGTTGACTACGACCGACTCCAGGTACTGGGAAACGTGGGTACTCAGAGCATCGCCGAGATCTGGAACGGCGAGCCGTTGCGTGCGATGCGGAAGGCTCACGCGAGAGGGCGCTATCGTGACCTTGCACTCTGCGCGCCGTGTCGTCCGCTCTCGTATCACCCCCTGCTCGTCATGCTCGGGGCATTCGCCGAAGATGCGCTGCGCCGCAAGATGATGCCGGAACTCGAGGCCGTGCTGGAGGCAAAACTGTGGACCGAAGCCCCCGGCGGCCCTGATACAACGACGTAGGATCAAGCGCGACGAGGGTTCGAGCGTTTCGTGCACAGGACTGCCAGGCCCACAATTCCGCACAGGAGCACTGGAACCGATGGCTCGGGCACGTAGTCCTGAATCGTCAGGTTGCTCAACGTGAAGGTCGTGTTGCTACCGTTGGTGGTCTGGAACTGAACCCCGGAGAACACTGCGGTGCTGACCTCGGTCGCGACAAGCACGCCATCCCAGTAGGAACTGATGAGACTTCCCACCCGCGTGACTTCGAAAGTGCCGCTTCCGGCAAACGCAAGGGGTGAATACGACTGTGCCGGGTAACTCAACCAGTTGCCACCGGTCGTACCGATGTACGTGTTCACCTGGGTACTCCCAGGTACGCTGTAACTGATCATCTCCACGTTGCCTGGATAAGGACCTGAACCGTTCGGCAAGGTCGAGTACGGTGGCCCGAGGTAGGTTTCGAGTACAATGCCGCCATTCACGGGCAGGCCAGAGTAGTCAACCGACCATTGAAAATCGCTACCAAACGACTGCAACCCCGTCATTGCCGACAGGTTGCTGATCAGTACGGCGTCATTGTAGGTACCGGATGGGGTAAGCAACGTCCCGGCCGACGAGGTCGTGATAGTGCCTCGTGTATAGGTCCAGTCTGACGCGTTGAAGGTGGTCAGGGAGGAAGTGAACACCAGGGCGTCCGCTCGCATGCTGGTGGAAAGAAACATCAACAGCACGGTCATGGTCATTGCGGCGATCGCATTTCGTCGCCTCGCCACTGCAGGGGAAGGGCCAGAAAGGCAGGTCATCTCAGTATCCTCACGTGGCGCTCGATCGGTCGAGCGCCAAAGTCTGTCCCAGGGCCCGGTCATCAATGCCCCCCTGCATCGCAGCGTCGGACCGTTCAGAGCCCAGGGATGTTTGCCTCGTCATCGACCACTTCCTTCACGATGCACGATAAGCGACGTGAGATATGACCGTCATTTGCTGGAGCGGCGGCACCGTCCACGGTGGCGATTCGGCAGTCGCAGGTTCCATCCCCGCAAGACAGGAATCTCAAGCCCCAGACCCGAAGTATGGAAGACGGTTTGACGGTCGGAAAAGACCGCACGGTCGGACGGACCTGCCCCACACCGTACATCTGGTCGGATCGACGGCGCGGGCGAACTTATGCTTCTGCAGTACAAAGAGCCCCTTGAGGTCAAGGAGCGCCGATTCACGGCACTGCGACCATCGAGTCACACAATCGGGAGGCTGGAGTGAAGAATTTGCGACGGGCAATGTTGTTGGCTGCGCTGGTGGCATGTTTTGTGGGAAGAGCCTGGGCACTTCCGCCTGGCCTCGTGAGCAACTTCACGGGCAACGGCACGGCCGCCGACGCAACGGGTACGAACAACGGTACGTTCACGGGCGCCTACGTCGCGGGCTTCAACGGCCAGCAGGCCTTTTCGTTCACGGGCAGCACTGGCGCGATCGTGCAGGCCGGTAGCACCGGCATGCCAACGGGAACCGCACTGCGAACCATCAGCTTCTGGGTCGACCCGCTCGTGTACTCCGGTAGCCAGGACACATATTTCGTGGGGTACGGCAACAACACAAGCGGTTCAACCGGCGCGTTTGGGATCGGCCAGTACCAGAACCAGTGGGTCCTTGAAAATGACGGATCCCACTTTCTTGCCGGCACTTTCACCACCAACCAGTGGTACTACGTTGCGGTCGAGGTGACCGGAGCCAACACGGAAAGCTTATACGTGAACGGCACCCAGACCGCCACCGGTACCCTCACGCTCAACACCACGACAAATTCGTACTTTACCCTCGGCGGCATCTACGGAATCTCCACAAACTACTACTCGCAAAGCTACATCCAGGACGTGCACGTCTACAACACCGCCCTCACGACCTCGCAACTCGCCATCGACCAGGCCTCCGCGCTGCCCGAACCGTCGTGGATCTGGCTCGGCCTCGGGCTCACCACCCTCTCTCTTGCAACACGCAAAGATCCCTCCACCCGAGAACGCGCCCGCAAGCGGCAGGCTTGAATCCACCGCTCCCACACGAATCGCGCTCCCCCGCACCCTCGGCGTCCCCGCCCCCGCACCGCGAGGGTGTCGCCCCCCGTTGCGCGAAGACGCAGCGTACATGCAAACCTTCATCCGCCGCCACGGAATCGCGATCTGCCTCTGCATTCTTGCACTCGGCGTGTTGTTCTGGCCGCTCCTCGAAGGGCGGTTCCTCTCCCCCTGGGACGACGCCGGAATCATGGTCCACTGGAAATGGATCCTCCACGAGATGTGGCGCAAACACCGCCTCATCTTCTGGACACCCACCGAGTTCGACGGGTTGCCGACGCTGGGCGACGTACAGAAGGCCAT
>JAJXVI010000019.1 GCA_021782195.1 bacterium
GATCGATGGATGAACGGTGTTCCCCTGGCGCCACCTTCAACTTTCAACCGTTTGATTTCACGCGCTTTCGAGTCGTTGATCCTGCAGATGATGGAGCTCAAGCCAGAGGCCCGCCCGCCGTCCGCTCGGTCCGTGCTTGACCAGCTCGCAACGATTCGGCCTGTTGCCGACGCGTCGCTTTCACGCACGGCAGAGCCTTCGTCAACGTCACTTTCTCCCCCGCAGCCCAGGAGACGTTTTCGATCGAGCGTAGCCGGCGTGAGCGGCGCGCCGGCTGAGGAACGCCTTCTGTCCGTAGCCCCGGAGACCGTGCACGAAGCGTCGGAGGCTGCTCCGGGTCTGTACCCTTTCGTTGGAGCCGGTGTGGATTCCGGGCTGGTTGGTGGGGCGCCGGAGCGCGCCGCAGAGCTTATCTCGGACGTTTCGCTCATGGCCGCCTCCACGCTGGCCGCGGAGCACGTTTCGACCCCGCTGTCTTCCCCCGCGGCTTCCGTCGCGCCTTCTTCGCCTTTCGCGTCCCCCGCAGCTCCTTCGCCTGAGTCACGAGCGGACGCGCCTCCGGCGTATCCCGCCTGGGCGGTGGCGCCCCCCGCCGGGACATCGGGCGGAGGTGGGAACGTCGCGGTTCGAGCCGAGGAAGCTTCATTCGAAGTGGGGGGAGCCCCCTGGCGAACGACTCCCGTGCCACCGGATCCCGCCGCAACGGTGACTGGAGAGGCAGCTTCCCTGGTGGTGTCGCCGCTGCAGCCACCCCCGCCGCCTGGTCAGGGAATTGCGACACCTCCTACCATCTTGAGACCGCGTCGAAACGAGCGTCGCTCTCCGCTTGTCCCCCTGCTTGCAATCGTGGGAGCCGCAATTGTGCTGGGCGGGGTTCTGTTTGGAGCAGGAGTGATTCCGGGGCTCCATTCGGGCGGCCTGCATCGAGGAGTTGCTTCGCAGGCTCCCTCGCACGGGACAGTCGTGGTTGTCGAGTCCGCCAGCGCGAGGACCACGCCAGGGGCAGGCGGCTCCGCCGTGGCAGGTTCCGGACAGCCTTCCTCCGTTGCGAGCGGCACGCGAACGCGGCTGGGGCTCACTTCGGTCCCGTCCGGCGCGGATCTGTTCATTGATGGCCAGCAGGTCGGTGAAACCGCAACTCCGGCCCGCATGCTCACGGTGGCAGCCGGCAGCCATCGCGTTGTGGTGAAATCAAGAGGTTATCTGTCGTGGACGCGCACCATCACGGTAACCGCGCATCACGACATGGTCCTCAACGCCGTGCTCGTCAAAGCCGCAGTCTTGCGTATTACCGCCGTGCCGCACGCTGCCCACGTGACGTTTGACAGTCGATACATCGGCAACGCCCCCGTCACGCTCAGTGGATTGACCCCTGGGGATCATCGTTATCGCGTGGTGGCCGACGACTATGTCGCGAAGTCGGCCAGGATCGTTCTTGAGGCGGGCCAGGATATCCACGTCAACGTGGCTTTGCACAGGGTTGCACCGCCCCCTCCCCCGCGAGTGCCGTATCGTCCACCCGTCTACCGCCCTCCCGTCTATTATCCTCCGCCGCATTATCCTCCGCCGGTCCAGCATTCGCATCCGTCGCTGCCGCGTGCGACGCCAATCGGTAACCAGCCTTCCGCGCCGCGTGCTACCCCGCGATAGCGAAGACGGTTCATGGTCAGACGTGTTCGTCGACTCGTGTGGGCAGCTGAGCGTTCCTCGCGCGCCACTGCGCATGAGGGCGTCAATCAGTGTTGCGTCCGGTTTGGCTTGTGAGGAGTGTCCTGTCTGAGATAGAGCAGGGTTGCAAGATTGTGGGTCGCGTGACAGAGAATCGGGGCCCACAGGGTACCGGTCGCAATGAGAAGTGCGCCAAGTACGAGGCTCATCACGCCTGCCCACACACCCATGGCGAGAAGGTCGCGATGGCCTGTATGGAGCAGGCCGAAGATGATGCTTGACAGCCACAGGCCCAGCGCGGGTTGCAGCACACCTCGGAACAGGACTTCCTCTGCGACGCCCGAGCTCACTGCAAGGAAAAGCAGGTCGCGTGGCTCAAGTGCAGTTGCGAGGGGACGGAGCACCGTGGATACCACATCGTGCGGGTCCACGGTGCGCGAAGCGATGCGCAGCAGTCCCACCGACGCAAGCGTTGTCAACAGGCCACACGGGATGGCGATCAAGCCACCAGATGTCGGCACGAGGCTGTTCCACCAGTGATGGCCCAGGAGCGCGCCTAGAAGGAATGCGCACGTGAGGGCAACCGACTCGATGAGGGTCAGCGTACCGAGCACGGCCCGCCTGTCGAACGTGCCTGCGCTGCTCCCCTCCTTGCCAGTTACCGGCGAGGAGGGGAGCGGCGTGCCCGTTTTGTTCGAGAAGTCGGCCATCAATTCTTGACGTCGTTCCGGGTTTCGTCCACGGTTCTGCGGGTCGGGCATCTACCGAACGCCGTGCGGTCGCGAAAAAGGACGAGCCGGAGAACTCTGGCCGACAGGCCCTGCGGATCTGTGTGGCGTGGCAGGGGGGGGCGCGGTCGGTCTCTTACCGGGGTGACCCCTTCGAGCATCAGTTACTCCGATACGAGCACTTTGCGCAGTGCCGGAAGAGACACGTCATAACGATAGGATGTTCCCCGATGACCGTCTTCGAATTCCTCGTAGCGGTGAGGAACTTTGAGTTGCAAGAGGCGTTGGTGAAAGAGTCGCCCCCCGAGGTGGAGGAAGTACTCGTCCGTGCTTCCGACATCAATGAACAGCACGCGAAGCGATCGCAGATCAGCGACATGGTGACCGCAAAGTCGAAGCGGGTCCTGTGTGAGCCAGTGAGCCCACACGTCGGGACGGAGCTCGCCGCTGACGGGGTCGAACGGCAGGAGGAAGCCCAGGCCGTCTCCTTCGCCGTCGCTGGCGGAGGCATAGGCTGCAGCGGAAGCGATGGTGTTGATGGCGTCGAAGTCAGCCTGGCGCAACCTGGGCTGCGACTCGAACTGTTCAAGGAATGCCGGGAGAGAACCGTGCCGAGCAATGCTTGACGCCGCGACGGGAAGCGTCGGAAAGTAGCAGTACTCGAAATAGATATCACCGGAGTGGCAGGCTACGGCGCAGAATACATCGGGACGGTCCATTCCAAGGCGGAGTGCCCCGTATCCACCGCTTGACTTTCCGACTACGGCCCGTGCGTCGCGGCACGGTATGGTCCTGAACTGCACGTCAATGTGCTGCACGGTTTCTTCCGCAACAAAGTCCTGGTAGCGGCCTGTCGCCGGCGAATTGATGTATTGACTTCCCCCGTAGCGCGTCATCCCGTCGGCCATGACCACGATGCTCTCTTCCATACGACCGGAATTGATCAATGCGTCGAGTTGCTCAGGCAGGGATCGAGATCGCCACTGTGTGTTCAGGTACGAAAGGCCGGTTCCGCTGTACCCGGCAAGCATGTAGATCGTCGGGTATCGCCGGTTGCACGTGTCGTAGGATGGCGGAAGATAGACAGGAACATTTCGTCGGACGGGGTCTTGAGGACGGTTGCCTGCCAGTACGCGACTGTCAAACGATTCGACCACGACGCGCCCTCCGCAGGTCTTGTCCGCGCGACGGGAGAGGGGGTTGGAGAGCATCGCGTGTCCCTTCAAACGGAATCAAGACACATCTCAACAGGATTGGCTGGCAACGACTGAGGAAGGGGTTTGCAACCGTTGCACCCTGTGAGATGCGTCTCTGTGGGCACCCTGACTCATGACAGCCGAAGCGGGCGCCTCTACGGGAACTTCGAGCACGTGGCTCGATGCACCAATCATATCCAACACTGACCCTGGTGTCTTCGGTTGTGGGATGGATGTTGTTCTGCGCTTTCGCCCGGAGTTTCTTCATCCAGCCTCACCGTGTGTCGGGTTTGTGGAAGGCATCTTCTCCCGGTAGCGACTTCGTTCCTGGGAAGGGGAGTCGCTGGAGGTCGACAGGCGCAACCTGTTGCGTCACGCCTTCCGGGGACCTCTCCTTGATGCCGATGTCACCCCTCTGTGTTGCCCTGGTCGCAAGGCCGTGGCGACGCCTCTCGGGTTTGCTTCAAGGAAAGCGGCGTGGACCGGCAGAAACCATTCTCATGCATGTACCGCTTTGCACCACTCCGGATGCCCTGCCTCTTGGTCCAAGTTCCGAAGGAAGCGTCTGTTTTCGTCTTCGGAGCTGGTCGGATCAGGTGTCGTCGAGCGCACAGCGCCACTCCACCGAGGCGCTTGACTGGCGTCCGCCTACGCATCTTTGCTTCCGTCCGCTGATTCGCGTGTGGGAGGAGATGGCGGCCGGAAAACGGTCGGGAAGTCGTCAGTCGGCGCGTGACATGCTTTCACGCGTTGCCCAATCGGAGCTGCTGACTCGCGGCACGCTTTCAAGTGACGCCGTTGCATCGCAGTGCGATCTGGTGGCCGATCTGCTCTCGATTGTCATCGCACCGGCCCTTTCGGACCGTCTTCTCATCGGCGTGTCGCCTCCGTTTCAACTGGGGACCGTGTCCGTGTCGACAGGGTGGCAGCGCGCATTTGTCGACTCCGGGCTGGAAGAAGCGCTCTGGGACCGAGTGCGGGAGCCGGCGACGTGTGGCTTGCTCGAGTTGTCGCTCTATCTCACGGTGGCGTCTCAGCTGTGTGGATTCAGCTCGTCGTGGATGCGCCGAATTCCCGTTGTCCTGGAAGGTTGTTCTGGAGAGTCGCGCCACTTCGAGCTTCGCCTTTCGTGTGACTTCGTAGAGGTGAAGGATCCGGAAGCGACGCTTTCGCGCCACGGCGTGGACCTTCTTGAGTTACGGCGCCATTGGAGCGACCTCGACTACCTTCGAGCACGTTTTCCGCTGGATGCGCTCGAAATCACGGGATTTACCGTGGTGGAGGCTGTCGAGGTGTCGCACCAGCACGCCCGGAATCGCCTGCGTCAGACGCTTTCACTTCACGGTGCGCTGCTCGATCCGTCGTTGACCGCGCTTGTCGAGAGCCACATGCGTGATCTGCTGCAGATTCCCGATCTCGCGGTCGGGGTTGTGGGTGCGGAGCGGCAGCGCTTCTACCTCTTCCACGCCGAATCTGACAACCTGGGGCACGCATTCGAGCCGCTCGTGAGTGACGAACTTTCCGCGGGACTCGCCGAACTGGCACGAACAGGAGAGTTCCTCTGTGTCGAGGACCTCCGGGAGTGTCCTCCCGGAGAACCTGCGCTCGCCCTTCTCCGCACGGAGAAGAGCCGGTCAATGCTGTGGGCTCCCCTGTTTGTCGCGGAAGGTGAGGATCAGGAACAACCCGGACGCCCGTGCTGTGCTGTGCCCGGAACGCCGGCCACCGGAGAGAGCCTGGGATTTGACGACCCCGAATCGCAGGGAGGGCGTTGCGTCGGGGTGCTACAACTCTCCTCGCCGACCCCCCGAGCGTTTGACGCTCGTACGGTGTTTGCGCTGCGTGGCTTGCGGGTGCACTTTGCCCAGGCGGTTCAACGTGCTTTTGAAAGGCTGGAAGAACGGGTTCAAGCGGTTATCAAGCATCAGTACACCTCGATTCACGAAGCCGTGGAATGGCGGTTCAGGGAAGCCGCGATGGCCTGCCTGTGCCAGCGGGGTCGAACGGCACGCGTCGTGCCAGAGGAGATCGTATTCCCGGACGTGTTTCCGTTGTACGGGATCTCTGATGTTCGAGAGTCGTCAACCCTGCGCCGGCGGGCGATCCAGGCTGACCTGCTGACGCAGTTGCGCATGCTGGTGGAGATCATGGATCTTGGCGGCGCTGCCTCTCCGATGACCTGTCTCGAGTACCTTCGAAGTCTCCTGTACGAGCGGATTGCACGAATCGAACCGGAACTGAGCGCGGGTGACGAGATCGGGATTGTGGAGTTTGTGCGGGGAGATGTGGAGTCGCTTTTCGGGACGCTTGAGGAAATGGGGGAGGAAGTGGCCCGGGCCATTCGGCGTTATCGAGCAGTGGTCGATTCCAGTCTCGGGATGGTGTATGCTCGTCGAAGGGAGTTTGACGAGAGCGTGCGGATGCTCAACGAAGCAATTGCTCACTATCTGACCGATCGCCAGGCCCTTGCGCAGGCAGTCACGCCACACTATTTTGAACTCCACAAGACCGACGGAGTGGATCACACCATGTATGCCGGACGCTCCATGCAAAAGGATGGTGGTTTTGACAGCTTTGCGCTCAACAACCTGCGATTGTGGCAACTTGTGACCATGTGCGGTGTGGCGCGCCTGACTCGGGAACTCCTCGACCGCCTGCCATCCCCGCTGCAGACGACGCACCTTGTTCTGGTACAGCACCTTCCGCTGTCCATCCGTTTTCATCCTGAGGAAAAGCAATTCTGCGTCGCCGGTGCCTACAACATTCGGTACGAGATCTTGAAGAAGCGTATCGACAAGGCCTCCATACTCGCAACGGGTGAGCGATTGACCCAACCGGGGAAGCTGGCCGTGGTGTACTCGCAACCACGCGAAGCGCAGGAGTATCGGTCGTATCTGTCCTGGTTGGCTGACCGGGGGGAAGTGTCCGATTTCGTCGAGGATCTTGAACTGGAGGAACTTCCCGGTGTGCAGGGTCTGCGAGCACTGAGGGTTGATGTCTGCGACCTTACGCAGGGGGGGGAGACGCAGAAATCTTGATCCGACGCTTGCCCCGTTCGGATCGCTTTGAACGTGCGACGCAGCGCCTGGAACTGCGCGACCTTTACTTTACGCCTTTCCCGTACGTTGACCGGCGCCACCGCAAAGGTTGCCCCTTCGGCCTCGGTGGATTGTTAACATTTTGTTCTTGTTCGCTGGTCCGCCGTTGTGCGATCATGAAAACGTAAAATGGGTGTTACCAGGAGTACCATCATCATGCAATCGCCGCTGATCCGACCTGGCTCTTCTCAACGTTTGAGCGCAAGTACGAGCTCCCTGATGGGAGAGAAGGAACCCCAGGACTCCAGCCTGCCGGAAGAGCCCCCCCCGCACGAGGCGGGCGTGGTAGACTTTGCTGATGTCTCCGATCACCAGCGCAATATCGACTGGTCAGCCTATGCAGCGTCTGGTCGGAAACTGGCCATCTGCAAGGCAACCGAAGGCGACGACTGGAACGACCCGACGACCGGGGCGAATCGTCAGGCGCTGAGCAGTCTGGGCCTGTACTGCGGGCTGTACCATTTTGCCGGTTCCACCATCGCCGGGGCGATTGACGACCCTGTGGTGGAAGCAGATCATTTCTTGTCCACCGTTGGCACCATGGGCAAGAAAGAGTTTCCCGTGCTTGACTTTGAGCGCACCTGGGGCATGACGCCTTCACAGCAGGTGAACTGGATCAAGCAGTGGTGCACCGAGGTCGAGAATCAGACGGGGAAGGTTCCCTGGCTGTACACGAACGGCATGATTCTCCGACACATCAATCCGTCATCGTTGACGCGTTATCCCCTCTGGCTGGCGAACTACCAGTCGCACAACCCGAGCCATCCGCCCGCGAGCGCGCCGTGGCCGGGCCTGACGGCGTGGCAGTACAGCGACCGCGTGGACGTGCCAGGCATCGGTCGAGCCGACGACAGTTTCTTCTACGGCATCCCGCCGTCTCTCACGGGTGCGGCAGCATCGTCCCCGTCCGCGGCAGCATCGTCCCCGGCCGCACAGGCCGCGTCCCCCGACCCGCGGCAGGGTTAGCCCGCACAACCCCGGGGCGGGTGGAAAGCGCCAGCGCGCCTACAGTATCCGTCGATCGAGTTTGAGGAAGTGCACGGAGCAGCTGATGCACGGGTCGTAGTTGCGGATGAGATGTTCACACCGAAGGGTCGCTTCCTCGTCAGGGATGTCGATGAGCGTGAGCGCAAGTTCGGCCAGGTCCTCCTCGATCGCAAGCTGATTCTGTGCCGTTGGCGGACAGATGCGTGCTCGGGCGATCGTCCCCTCGTCGGTGGTCTCGTACTGGTGCCAGCACAGGCCGCGCGGCGCCTCCGTCCCGTGTCCACCCACACCGGCCCGCGCGCTCACGGGCACGCACGTGCGCTCCAGTGGACGGATACCTTCCAGGACGTCGAGCGCGAGGGCCAGCGCGTGTACCGTTTCAATCGCGCGCGCTGGCAGACTGAAATACGAGTTTTTCCACGGCAGGTCGTGTCCAAGCGCTCTACAGACGTCCGGCAGAAGCTCCCCGGCGTGGGGATGCAACCCGCTTGCGTTCAGGTTCAGACGTGCCAGCGGACCGGTCACGTAGGCACCCCGTCCCCGAATGACGGATTGGAGCGCCGTGGAGTGTGCGACGTGGATTTCCTCGATGGCGTCGCCAAACTCCGACTGATCCACGTCGAGCCCCTTGTTTGACCGGATGCGACCCAGGTTCATCGGGTATCCCGTGTCGGGACAGAGTGCAACGAACTCGTAGTCGCGCTCGAGGAAAGGATACCGCACCGACGCGGCCAGGAACAGCGTGAGTTCCTTCATGCTTGAGAGTGCCTCTCGAACGCGAGGAAGGAGGACCTCCACGACTTCCGGGTCCGGTGCCGCATGGAACCCTCCGATGCAGGCGCCCACGGGATGCACGGCCCGCCCTCCGAGAAGTGCGACGAGGTCATTTCCCACCTTCTTTATCCGAAGCGCCTTGCGCACCAGGTCGGCGTGGTTCTCCGCCATGCTGATCACCGACTCGTAGCCAAGAAAATCCGGCAGGTGCAGCATGAACATGTGCAGGACGTGGCTTTCGATCCATTCCCCGCAGTACAAAAGGTCGCGCAGCCGTCGGATCGGCTCGTCGATCTGCTCGAAAACGCCGATGGCCCTCTCGATTGCGTGGCAGGAGCCCATCTGGTATGCAACCGGGCAGATGCCGCAGATGCGTGCGGTGATGTCCGGCACTTCTCGGTAGTCGCGTCCGCGCAGAAACGCCTCGAAGAACCGTGGAGGTTCAAAGATGTCGAGGCGGGCCTCTTCGACACGCCCGTCGCGAAGGGTGACGTGGAAGGTGCCTTCGCCTTCCACACGGGCCAGCGCCTTGACGTGAAAAGTGCGTTCAGTGGGTGTCTTCTTGTCGCTCATAGAGTTCACTCGCTTGTTTGAAAGGTTCGAGGTAGCCGTTGAACGAGCGGAGCATGCGCACCATGTCGCGCGGCGTTGCTCCTTCTGACGCGAGGCGATTGCCCAGGGAAGGGATGTTTGGCTGTTCCATCGGGCCAAAGCAACCGTAACATGCCCGATTGAACTTTGGGCAGAGCGCGCCGCAACCGGCCTGCGTGACCGGGCCGAGGCAAGGCTTCCCTTCGCTGACCAGCCGACATGGGAGTTGAGCGCGCTTGCACTCGATGCAGACGCTGTACGTGGGAATGGCGGGCTTGCGACCTGCCAGAAGAGCGGAGATGATCTCGACCAGGGCCCGTCCGCTGACCGGGCAGCCGCGCAACTCGAAATCGACGAAGACGTGGCTGGCGATGGGGGTGGCGGTTTCCAGTGTCTTGATGTATGCCGGATGGGCATACACGGTGCGGGCGAACTCGCCGACGTCGGCCCAGTTTCGGAGGGCCTGGATACCGCCAGAGGTCGCGCACGCTCCGATGGCAATCAGGTACCGACTGTCGCGCCGAATCTGGCGAATACGCTCCTCTTCCTCCGGGGTAGAAATGCTTCCCTCTACAAGCGCGATGTCATACGGGGGAGGGAGTTCTCGCCTGCGTGCTTCGAGGAAGAGCGCAATTTCCACGAGACCGACGAGGTCAAGGAGCTCGTCTTCGAGGTTCAACAGTTGCAACTGACAACCGTCACAGCTCGAGAACTTGTATACTGCCATGAGCGGCGTGCGCCCGTTGAGTCTCATCGCGTGGACCGGCATGGCTAGATCTCCTCTCGGGCAAAAATGTCGGCAATGTCCTTGAAACAGAAGACGGGACCGTCCTTGCAGACGAATTTCGAACCGTACTGGCAGTGCCCGCAACGTCCGAATCCGCAGTTCATGTTGCGTTCGAGACTGATGTACACGCGGTCGGTGGGGACGTGCAGTTGTAAAAAGCTCCACGCGGCGACGCGATTGAGGATGCGCGGGCCGCAGACCATGACGAGGGCTCGCTCGGCGTTTACCCGAACCCGTCTCAGGAGGTTCGTGACGACGCCGACCGGACCCGTCCACTCTGCGGTCGCATTGTCGACGGTTACCAGTACGTCGAACTTGCCTTCGCGTTCCCACGCCGCGAGCTCCTCGGCGAAGAGACGGTCTTCAGGGGTGCGGCAGCCATAGAGCACGACCACGCGCCGACATCGTTCACGGTGGCGTTGCAGCCAGTAGATCACGGGACGCAGCGGTGCCAGTCCGATGCCGCCACCGACAAGCACCACGTCTCGTCCATCAATCCTGTCAAGAGGCCAGGGGTTCCCGAACGGCCCCCTCAGTCCGAGAACGCCCCCGGGCTCGAGTTGCTCGACGGCCCGCGTGACCGAACCGACAGTGCGAATGGTGTGTTCGAGGCTTTCCGGGATTTCGGAATCGGAACTGATCGAGATGGCGGCCTCTCCGACGCCTGGAACCCACAGCATGTTGAACTGTCCGGGTTGCCAGCGATAGCGTGTGCGAAGGACCGGGTCCACAAGCTCCAATCGGAGGGTGCGGGTATTGAAGTTTTCCTGTTTGACGTCGAGAACGCGCGCCGCCACCGGTAGCCAGGTGGTTCCACCGCAGGCGGCGGGCAGGGGACGATTCGGCGTGAGCTGTTTCGGCTTGGTGGGCACGCGTCTACCTTCCTTTCCCGGTCTCGAAACCGTGAGGATTGCCCGTGCTGACCCCGGTGCCGCCCCCCCCTCTGGCGTGTGGGCTCTCCCCACTGTGGGGCTCTGGGGGCTGTGCCTCCCGGGTCAGGTCGATGCTGGCGGGACACCACGTGATACATCGTCCGCATCCCACGCATCCACTGGTCCCGAACTGTTCCCACCAGGTCAGCAGTTTGTGGCGAAGCCAGTGCCGATAGCGACCCCGAATGCTGGCGCGGTGCGGAGATCCCCCTGCATAGCTGAACTGGTGGGTGAAACACGATTCCCAATAGCGGGTACGGGTCACGCTGCCGTCAGTCAGGGAACTGGCGTCGACGACCGTGTTGCAGAAGCAGGTCGGGCAGACCATTGTGCAGTTGCCACAGGAGAGACAACGTGCGGCAACGTCGTCGAATTGCGGATGGTCCGGATTCTGGGCCAGGAAGAGGCGCGCCTGGGCCGGGTCGAGCGTGCGGCCCATCGAGTTGCGGGCATTGTCGAGCTTGATTTCGGCGAGTTCGAGTTCGGCATCGGACGGAGCTCGCACCGGCAGGCGCGACACCAGTTCGACCCCTCGTTCGGAGCCGCACTCCACCACGAAGCCGGCCTTCAGCTCGGTGAAGGCGAGGTCGAAACCTTCGAGCGCCTGCGGTCCGGTGCCCATCGAGGTGCAGAAGCAGGTGCCTCCGGGACGGGTGCAGTTGACGGCCACGATGAACGCACGGTGGCGTGTCTTTCGGTAGTAGGATTCCGGCTCACCGGGGGCACTCGGTCCGGTGCTAGCGTCGAAGACACGGTCCCCAACCGCGATGGCCGCGAGATCGCAGGGACGCAGCCCGATAAAAGCCAGTGACGGTGGCGGTGGGTGCAATTCCTCCGACTCGAACGCGTCACGGGTCATCCGTATCCGGTAGAGCGGTAGCTCGGTCGGGAAGAAGTAGGACCGTGCCCCGTTCGGTCCGACGACGTGCTCAAAATACAACGGCTCGTCGCCTCTTTCAAGGCGATAGTGTCCGGCGTCCTGGCGGTCCTTGAAGCCCTGCGCAATCTCCGACGCGTCGCGGATGGGGCGCATCATCAGCACTGTGTCTTGTTTTGTCGGGGCGACCACCGTGTAGCCGAGAGCCTGCAATTCGCGGACGAGGTCGCCCATTGCAGCTCGGGGCAGAAACGACGGGGACGGTCCGAAGATGCCGGCAGAGGTTTGGGTCACCATGGTCGGCTCCTGTCCGGTCGGCGCGTGACGGGCTGTGAGCGAGCGAGATAAAGCTCGACGCCTCTCGCCAACGCAGTTCGAGACCCCGACCCACGCCGACACCTGACTCTATCGGTATCACCTGTCGCGTGTTGGACGCCATCGGGTCGACGACCCATGTGCTCCCGGGCCGGTCCGGCGGGATGTTGCTCGTGCGCGTGCGACCTGCTCGACGCCACCTCGCGGCGCGGGGACGTCCGCGCTTTCGCTGGGGGGGGCGTCCGCGCTTTCGCTGGGGGGGGGACGTCCGCGCTTTCGCTGGGGGGGGCGTCCGCGCTTTCGCTGGGGGGGGGGCGTCCGCGCTTTCGCTGGGGGGGGCGTCCGCGCTTTCGCTCGGGGGGGGGGGTCCGCGCTTTGGCTGGGGGGGG
>JAJXVI010000657.1 GCA_021782195.1 bacterium
CTGACGGGCTCCGCGCACAGGATCCTGCTGTACTGCGTACAGATGCTGATTGTGACCGGAGTGCTCCTTCACTACGTGGTGCGCGTTTCGCTTGTGCAAGGCGCCTCAATGATGCCCGGAGTCGTCAATGGAGAACGTATCATCGTGGATCTGCTTGCATATCGACTCTCGATACCTCACCGCGGCGACGTCATTGTATTCCAGGATCCCTGTGACCGGAGCAAGGATTATATCAAACGCGTCATTGCGCTTCCGGGCGAGACCATCGAGATTCGCGACGGAGTCACATATGTTGACGGAAAATCTTTGCCGGAACCGTACGTCACGCTGCGCGACGATAGCGATCTTCCGCCGACGACCCTCGCTTCGAATTGCATCTGGGTCATGGGCGACAACCGTTCAAATAGCGAAGACTCTCGAACCTGGGGACCGCTTCCGCTTTCACTTGTGCGGGGACAGGCCGTGTTGTCGCTGTGGCCACCTTCTCGCACTTTCAGGACGATGTAAGCCATGAAAGACGCTGCAGAATCATCCGCCGGGTTCTCCTGGTTTCCAGGACACATGGCGCGAGGCCTTCGTGAAATCAGTGAAGACCTGCGCCTCGTCGATCTCGTTCTGGTACTGCTCGATGCACGAATTCCGCGCAGCAGTCGACACGAAGCCATCGAAGCGATGCTCGAGAAGCGCGGAAAGAGCTTCGCGTTTGTCTTGAACAAGTCTGACCTGGCTGAACCCGCGGCCACTCGGCGATGGGTGCGTTACTTCGAGAATCAGGGAATTCACACGGTTGCAACCTCTGCGGCCGACGGCAGAGGTCTGGGAACCATCACGAAAGCCATTGATGAAACACGTGCGCGTGCCGTCGCGCGGGCGCGCTTGAGAGGACGGATCGACGCCCCTGTGCGGCTCTTGATCGCTGGCATTCCCAACGTCGGTAAGTCCTCCATCATCAATCGTCTCACCACACGCACAGGATCACGTCACGCTCCTGCACGCACGGGAAAACAACCAGGTGTGACCCGCAGCAGACAGTGGATCGCACTGCCAGGTGGGCTCGAGTTGCGCGACAGTCCTGGAATCCTCTTTCCGCGAATCGCCACCTTCGACATGTTTCTTCACCTGGCGGCAACTGGGGCTATCAAAGAAGATAATCTTCCGATTGAGGACGTCGGGAACGCGCTTGTGCACCTGCTCGTTGAACGCGGATCACTTGAGGTCGGGTTGGACAAGGGCGAGTCAGCACTGCACGCGCTTGCGCGAAAGCGAGGAATGCTTCTGTCCGGAGGACAGCCCGATTCCGAGAGAGCCGCACACTACCTGCTTAAGGTAGTACGGGAAGGCCGTCTGGGACCGATGTCACTCGAGTTGCCAGAAACTGCTTCAGAGGGAATCGACGAAACACCGCCACCGTCGGAACGGTCAGAAAAACTCGACGAAACACCGCCACCGGAGTGACACGACGGATCCTCCGACGTCACGTGTTGTAGTTGCGCCACCGGCCGAAACCGGCGACGGTGAATCGAGGTAGGTCCAAGTTCGCGCAGGGCCCTGAGGTGGTCAGGCGTACCGTACCCCTTGTGCTGAGCAAACCCGTATCCGGGCCAGAGCGCGTCCATCTCGTCCATGTAACGGTCACGCGTCACCTTTGCGACAATCGACGCGGCGGCAATAGAAAGTGAACGTCCGTCGCCCCGTACGAGGGCCCGTTGGGAGCATCCAATGAGCGGAATCACGTGACACCCGTCTACAAGAACGTGGTCCGGGACCGACGACAGGCCGTTCAGGGCGCGTCGCATCGCTTCAAGACTTGCAACGTGAAGATTCAAACAGTTCAGTTCGACAACGTCGACGATGCCAACTGCCCAGGCCGATGCCCGTGAGCAGATAAGGACGTGCACAGCCTCCCGCTCTTCCGCACTCAGCTTCTTTGAGTCGTTGAGCAGCGGAATCCAGGGTTGACTCTCGAACACCACAGCGGCGGCGACAAGCGGACCCGCAAGCGGTCCGCGTCCGACTTCATCGACACCGGCAACACGGGCGTACCCATCGTGACGCGCTCCCGTTTCGAACTCCTCGAGTTGCAGGAGGCGTTGCTCCTCCCGTTCCACGAGCACGCGAACCTTATCGCTGGTTTTCGCGGCCTCACGCACCCTGGGATCGTCGAGAGCTGGAAGCGGCGCGCCGACCGACTGACCGGCGATTCCGTGAAGGCGAGTCATCGAGAGCTTCATGTTGACTCGGTTGACGGCGGGGCCCGAGCTTTCCTGCAATCCCCTCTCCGGGAGAACAAATTCCAGCAGTTGTTACACAATCTTTACTTCCTGTCTTTTGAATGCCCGCCCCCTTGCCGCTACGATGAGGTCGCCCCCCTGACCGCGACGGTTCATCCGCCGGGATGGGTGCAATTCGGACCAAAATGCTGGAGGTCGCCCATGGTAGCACAATCAAACCGACAGGAACTTGCTCGACGTGGGGAGGACCTCGCCGCAGAGGCCCTGACCGCGCGAGGACTCGAAATTCTGGCACGAAACTACCGATTCCGAGAGGGTGAGATCGATATCATCGCGCGAGACGGTGAGTGCGTGGTCTTTGTCGAGGTAAAGAAGCCAATGAATGCCGGCGGCGTGCTGGCTGAACGTGCGCGCATGGATCGCCGCCACG
>JAJXVI010000658.1 GCA_021782195.1 bacterium
CTGACCCGGCAGCCTCAAAAAGCGGAGAAAAACCGACGAAGCGGCGTCCTGATGTGGAGTTCCGCATCAAGACCCTCACGGACGAAATCAAGCAGTTGCGTGGTCAACTGGAAGAGTCTCGCAAAACGCCGACGAAAGCGGAATCGTCAACCGCACAAGCACCGCGAACCTACGAAGAGTGGCGCGGAGCGTTCAAGGTGAAATCCTGGACGGAGGCATATTCCGCCCAGCATCCGAACGCGACGTGGGAAGAGGTTCAGGATGCTCTCTCGGATTACAAGGCGGATGTGCGCGAGGCTTACCGGAAGGCGGAGCAGGAAACGAGTCAGAGGTTTCAGAAAGTGGCGCAGAGTCTTGCTGAAGTGCGCAAGATTTACGCCGATTTTGATACGGTGGCGCGTCCTGTCATCAACGACTTGCTTGAAGCGGACGGCAAGCGGGAGATTGAGCCATTCCTTTCGAGGATGATTCAGGATTCCCCCTATCTTCCTCACCTGATGTATGTTATCGGTGGGTCGGAAGAGACGCGAGCGGATTTTGCCGAAGCAGTTCGGCGCGATCCACAGAAGGCATCTCGACTGGTGGCGATGATGGAAACAGCCATCGCAGAAGAGCTGAACCGGAAAAGTTCGTCAGGAAACGTTGCGCCGAAGGAGTCTCCAAAAGAGGTCACGCCTCGTGCCGTGCCTCCTCCGATTGAGATCGGCAACCGTGGAAGCGGTCCTGCCGATGAGTCGGAAAGGGCGATGCGAGCCATAGAGAAGGGCGACGACAATGCCTTTGCGAACTGGAAGCGAGCAGAGGACAGGAAAGAGTTGGCCCGGCGTAAAGGACTCTGATGGCAAACAATTTTCTAAACTCACAGTGGGTGTCGATGAAGGTTCTTCGACTCCTGCTGAACAAACTCGTCGTGGCGGAGTATTTCAATCGCTCATGGGAAAAGGACTTCCACAAGGAGTTCGCTCCCGGATCGATGATTACCGTCAAGTTCCCGCAGCGGTTCACGGTTTCCGATGGCCTCGGATACCAGCCTCAGGGAATCAACCGTCTTCAAACCCCGATTTCGCTGGATCAGTGGATGCAGGTCGCCTTCGAGTGGGACGACTATGAAGCCGCTGTCAAGGTGGAGCGGTCCGAGGAAGAACTTCAGGAGCAGTATTTTGAGCCTGCGGCGGCGGCACTGGCGCAGGAATGCGACCGGCGCTGTGCATTGTTTGCGGCTCAGAATGCCAGCATGACGACTGGGACTCTTGGCACCGATCCGACCAGCGTTTCGACCTACTACACGGCCCGACAGCATCTGGAAGAGAATGCCGCTGGAGTTCTTGGGAAGCGCGGCATGATGATTTCCTCCAGCATGATGACCTCGCTCGGCTCGAACATCACGACCATTTTCCACCCTGCAGATGAAATCACGAAGCAGTGGAAAGAAGGTGTGATTGGAGAGCTGGCCAGCTTCATGTTCTTCGAGGAGCAGGCACTGGCGCGTCAGACGGCGGGAACGTGGAGCGGCACCAACGGACTCCCGACGGTCAACGGAGCCAACCAGTCCGGAACTTCTCTGACCATCAACGCGAATGCGGGAGACACCTGGAATGTGGGCGACAAGTTCTCGATTGCCAACGTGAACCTTGTCAACCCGATGACGTACAACATTCCGGGCAAGGCGTACAACAAAATCTTCACTGTCACGCAGAACCTTACCTGCGTTGGCGGCGGGACGGATGTTGTGCAGTTCCTTCCTCCGATCTATGGACCGGGAAGCCAGTATCAGAACGTGGACTCTCTGCCTGCGAACTCTGCTGCGTTTACCCTCTGGCCCGGAACCACATCGCCCAACGGCAAGAGCGGCACCATCGGCTTGGGTCTGACCCGTCAGGCATTTGCCATCGTCGGAGCAAAGCTGTATGTTCCGAAGGCGGTCGAAACTGCCGGAGCGGCGACGGACCCGGAGACCGGGCTTTCGATCCGAAAGGTGAAGGCTTGGGACCCGGTACGAAGCATGCAGGTCAACCGCATGGACTCTCTCTTCGGTCTCGGCAATCTGTATCAGGACAACGGCGCAATCGTCGTTGCGGGAGCGTAACCACCATGAAAACCAACCGCCTCATCTCAATTCTGATTGGTCTGGTGCTTGCTCCGCTGAGCGTGCTTGCCCAGACTTCGATGACGCAGACGACCCTTTCGGGGGCTGTGTCGCTCACCGGCAATACGATTCAGGTTGCTTCTGCAACAGGGATCGTTGCGCCCAACCCATTTGGCGGACCGGCTCAGACGGCAGGTTTGGGAACCGCTTTGATGGTGGATAACGAAGTGATGTTCGTGGAATCGGTGAGCGGAAAGGTTGTGACCGTTCAGCGTGGGGCATCGGGAACGAAGCAGACGGCGCACAACAGCGCCGCCGTGGTGTGGGTTGGTTCTCCCAACTCATTCATTTCTTCGGAGCCAAGTGGCCCTTGCACGGCGGGAAACACCACCAATCCGACCATTGTGACCACAACGGCGTACACGTCGCATGCCCGGTACTGGAATTGCGTCACGTTCTCAAGCGGGAACAGCCTCTGGGCACCCGTTCTGACGACGGGATCGATTACCCCGGCTGCGTCCTCTGCGGCAATTCAGACTGCGGCACAGACGTTCACAGTGGCGGGTCTGATTA
>JAJXVI010000659.1 GCA_021782195.1 bacterium
ATTGCGGCAAACAGCCACACGGCGCGCTGCGGAGAGATGAAGCCGCGCAGGTACATTCGCGTGAAATATTCGACCACGTCAACGTGCACGAGCAGCATCGATGGAATCCCGGCGGTGCGAAGGCGCTCGAAAGTGGGGCCCTCGGAGATGTCGTGAGCCAGCACCACGGTGCGATCAGCGCGTCCGGTGCGATTGGCGCGCTCTTTCAGGGCGTGCGCCGTGCACGCGGCTTCAAAGCGTCGACACAAGCCTGCATAGGCCATCTCCGAGAGGCGAGTCGGCGGAACACCACCAGGCGGCACAAGCACGCGACGATACGAGACGCCGGCAGGCGGGTGGGGTCCGGTGCCGAGAACGGCGACTTCGACGTCATCAAGTCCGCGCCAGGCCTCGCAGAGACGCTCACAGATTGCACCGCCGCCACCGACCGGCACCACTTCCGATCCCCAGCCCGCGTGTGCCGCAGTCATCAGAATCCGCACGCGCGGCCCTCAACCTCGCCGGCACACAGACGCGAAAGGAACGGTCAATTGATGGGTTCCACGTCGATGGAGTCCTGCCGGCTTGACTTCAGACGCCACCCGTCGGCCGTCTTCACCCAGTGGTCGACCGCCCCGGCTCGTACAATGTACTGTTTCTTGTCGGGCCTGCAATACCGCTGTTCGCTCCAGGTATGCACATCGGCGCCCTTGCCGTGGATGAGGACGCTCAGAACGCGCGTATGACTGTCAACGATCTGTGGAATTGAGCGCTCGAAAGCTTCCTTCCACTGCTTGAGATGCACGGTCTTGCCCTTGAGCGGCTTGAAGGTGAACTTTTCGGACAGGTAGGCGGCGATCCCGTTTACGTTCTTCTGCTGGATGAACTCGTCGAAGCGGGTGTAGATGTCTCGAAGTGTCGCTTCGTCATTGTCGTCGGCTCGTGCACGCGTGCCTCCCAAGAACATTGATGCCAGCAGCACAACCAGGAGTATGCTCAGTGTGTTCCGCACGCGCATGATTTCGACCTTTCCTTCTTCGGGTTCAACGACATCTGGATCGGGGGGCGGACCTTGAGCTCGCGCGCCCGAAGGAGGCGGCCAGAGAGGTCGCGTTGTTCGACGCACGGGGTCCGGGAGGTTGGGCGGTTTCCGACGGGTTCCAGGTTGCGAGCTCGTGCAACACGGTCAGAAGCGCTTCTGGCCGGCAGCCTGGCCAGGCAGTCGGGGGACGGGGTGGGTCGCAACGCTCTTGCCGCGCCCCGCGTTCCCCTTCTAGCCGAACAGTCGGGGGATGTAGACGTTCAGTTCAGTCTTCCACCACGGCCAGTCGTGGGACACGTCGTGTCCCCACACGTCCATGTTGACGGGGATCGATTTGCTGGAAAGGGCGTCCGTGGCGCTCTGGGTCCAGTCGATGTGCTCCCACGGTCCGCGTCCCACGATCAGGTTGATGCGGGTGCGACGAATCTGCTCGAGCAGGTCGTGGTCGTGCATTCCGCTGAGGTAGTCCGGGGGGTTGTTGAAGTAGCAGTTTTCATCAAAATAGCCGTTCATGTAGCGGCGCATGTCGTAGATTCCGCTCATACCGATGCAACTGCGCACGTCGCCCGGGTGTTTGAGCAACGTGTTGAGTGCGTGGTAGGCGCCCATGGAGGCTCCGACGGTGCAGATGGGCTGCCACCCGTTGCATTCGTTGTGAATGAAAGGGATGACTTCGCGCCCCACGTAGGCATCGTAGAGTGCCTGTCGTCGCGCGCGTTCTGCCGGGTGAATCGTCTCATCGAACCACGACATGCTGTTGATCGTGTTGATTGAGTAGACCTTTACAGCCCCTCGATCGATGTGCGACGAGATGGCTGAAATCAGGTTGAATCGTTCGTATTCTTCAAAGTCGGCCGATGCGGTCGGAAAGAACAGCATGGGCACACCCCACGTGCCGTAGACGGCCACGGGCATGTCTATTCCAAGTGTCGGACTTCGCCAGACGTGCGTGCTCTTTTTCATAGCGGCAGGGTTTCGGTGCAACCTCGTAGCCTCCCTTCTGCGTGGCGCGTTCTCAGCCCGTTTTCGGCAGCAACCGCCGGGTCTGACGGTCGTCGGTATGGCCATTGTCGTGACCGGAGGCGATGGCCATTGCGAAAGGGAGTGGAGGCATTGATGGAAGGCTCCACCGCGCCGTGGTGGACAGGTTTGCCGGGGAAACACAAGACAGATGAGCTGGGAGTCGCACCACATCCTGACGTTTGTGCCGGTTGAATCAAACTTGTTTTGTCCGACCGGCATAAACACTGAGTCCCCACCACACTTTCCGCCCATCTGTTTTGTCCTTTCCGACAAAACTTCAGCGGTTGACGCCCCAGAAAGGGGTCCACCCAGCCGATATGCACTTTGAGGCACGCGGAGGTCGTTTTCGGCCCTGACCGTTGCGTGTCACAGTCTTCCGCTGGCAGTCGGTGAAAGTGCGTTGCACCTGGGGCGCTCGTGACGCGCGTTCCGTTACGACGGGACTGTACTTTTGTCATGCCGAAGGCGCGCATCGCCATCGTGTGGGCAAAGAACAAACCGACGGTACGTTCGCCCTGATGCAGAGAGATGGAACGAACGGGGATGGTTCTTGTTGAGCGCGGTCTCAATCTGCGTGACCGCGTACGCACGATGTGAACTGCCTTCGATGTGAG
>JAJXVI010000660.1 GCA_021782195.1 bacterium
CTTGGAACCACTCGACAGGCCCGTTTCTCTGCACAAAGCATCCAGGAGGTCGTCGAGTGTTTACGGACAAGACGCTGACATGCGCTGATTGTGGCGCGTCGTTTACGTTCACCGCTGGTGAGCAGGAATTTCATGCATCGAAGGGTTTTTCAAATGAGCCTCGTCGTTGCCGCGATTGTCGCTCGGTGCGACGCACCGGGCGCGATGGCGGAGACTCCAGAGGCAGCCGTGGCGGCGGATTCGGCGGCGGCGCCCGACGCGAAATGTTCGATGTGATGTGCGCCCAGTGTGGAAAGCCAACGCAAGTTCCGTTCAATCCTCGCGGCGACCGTCCGGTGTACTGCTCTGACTGCTACCGTTCAGCTGGCACCGGTGGCTCTTCCTACTCCGGTTCTCGTGGCGGCGCCTCGCGGAACTGGTAGAGAAGGCCGTGTCTGACGTGGTCGACAGTACTTTGAGTGTCGGCCACTCTCGTCAGGAAGGAACGCACAGGTTGCGATCCTTCCTGATTGTGTTTTGCGGGCTTCTTTTTTCCATGACTGGAACCGCCCACGCTCACTACGTGATCCCTGACGTGCCTCACTGGAACCTCTACGTCGCGGCCGGAGGGGCAGGCTTGCTCTGTGCGGAAGTGGCCTTCGTGCTGGCCTTGCGGCGAAGGGGGGAGGTTCGTGGAGTGGAGCGCATCTGGGCGATGATGCCTCTCACTGTTTTTCTGTTCCTGTGCGCGGCCACCGTCCTGCGTCCGTCGTCTGTGATTACAAATATTGGTCCGAATGCCATTGCGGTGAACGTTACCGCCAGGCAATGGTACTGGGGTTTTGAAATTCCATGCGTCGGTGTCTCCTGTCGCCATACCGTGCACGTGCCTGTTGGTCGTGACATCGTGCTTGTCTTCACCTCCCTCGACGTGCTGCATTCCTTTGTCGTACCATACCTGGGCATTCATCAGGATATCGTGCCACGAACGGTATCCAGGCTGGCTTTTCGGGCGACCCGTTGTGGGCGATATACGGTATACTGCACGGCCCTGTGCGGTGCCACTGCACCCGAGATGTCCGGAATCATTGAAGTCGACCCGATGAGTCGTTATACTGTGTGGGTTGACAAGCATCACAGGAAGAAACTTGTTCCCTCACGATGAAGCAGACATCCCTGCCTTACCATAATCTCTGTCGAATCACCTCGGGCGCGATCGTCATTCTGATTGGAGCCGGCGCCCTTGTGACCACGACCGGTTCGGGATTGAGCGTACCGGACTGGCCAACAACGTTTGGAACCTTTTTCCCGCCGTTCCGCGAATGGGTGCACGGCGTGCAGTTCGAGCACACTCACCGCCTCATCGCCGGTGTCATTTCGATTCTGACCTTTATCTCTGCTGGTTGGGTGATACGCCGCGATGAACGCCGCCCGGTACGGCAACTTGCGATAGTTGCAGTGATTGCGCTGCTGGCGCAGGCACTTCTGGGAGGGATGACCGTGCTGCTGAAGTTGCCTCCCGCAGTCTCGGTGGCTCACGCGACCCTCGCGCAAATCTTCTTTTCACTGATGATTGCGCTTGCCATGGCGACCTCTTCTTCGTGGATTGAAGCTCCTCGCCATCCATTGAACGATCACGCGAGGCGCATCCAGGTGTTATCGGTCGTCGTGACGGTCTGCATCTTGCTTCAACTTATCATCGGTGGCGTCATGCGACATCTGGGCGCGGGGTTGGCGATTCCCGACTTTCCTACCTCATACGGCAAGCTCATCCCACCGTACTGGAACGGTCTTATCGCCATCAACTTTGCCCATCGTGTCGGGGCGCTTGTGATTCTTGTGGTGGGTACCGCGCTCGTGGTCACCGTGCTCAAGAATTCTGACGAAGACCCGCGACTGCGCGTGGCTGCGTTGCGTTTTGGAGGGCTGGTGTTGCTTCAGATCGTGCTGGGCGCATTCACTGTGTGGACGATGCGGAGTACAATCGTGACCAGCGTTCACGTTGTGAATGGCGCACTCGTGCTTGTATCCTGCGTCGCACTTGCATTATGGGCGTTTCGCCTGTATGGGCGCGAGCTTTCAAACAGTGCTGTTGACGAGACGGTGTCTTCAACTGTATCGTCCCCTGCCTGGCAGGCCCCACGATGATCGAGGCGCGTAGCGCAACGCCGAGCATTGTCAGCGACTTTGTCGAGTTGACCAAACCTCGTTTGACCCTGCTTGCTGTCCTGACGACCCTGGTTTCGTTCTATCTCGGATCACAACCACTCGCGCTCTTGAGACTGTTGCACACGCTTGTTGGAACAGCCATGATGGGGGCTGGCGCAGCCGCACTCAATCATGTTCTCGAGCGAGATGTCGACGGCCGAATGTGGAGAACCCGCCATCGTCCTTTGCCCGCTCGTCGAATTGCATTGCGGGATGCGGCGTGTTTCGGGGCCGTACTGGCGGCAAGCGGGATTCTGTATCTGTGGGTGATGGTGAACCCGCTGACCGGGTTGTTGGGCCTTGTGGCGGTGACTACCTATGTGGCTGTGTACACGCCATTGAAGACGAGAACCGCCCTGTGTACCGTGGTTGGAGCGGTACCTGGAGCGATCCCGTGCATGATGGGCTGGACGGCTGCACGAGGCTACATCGGTGAGGAAGGGCTTGTTCTACACGAGAAACCCTTAAAG
>JAJXVI010000661.1 GCA_021782195.1 bacterium
GATGGATGGCCCGTGTCCACGCCCGCAGGGGGCCAGATTCAGGACGGAAAACTGCGCGCAAATCTCACCATCTTGCAGGCAAATTTTCAAGTACATGGAACTTACGGGCTAAGCGGCCAGATGCGACTGCTTCAATTCTACAAGGGCCCGGGAAGCATTTCCGGCCAGTTCGACCTCGATCATGACAGCGGCACCGTTTCTGTTGAACTGGCCGGCGACCGACTTCACGGCGAGGGAAACCTCGACCTCAACACGACCGGCAGCAGCCTGGGACAGGCGCGCATTGACGGAATCGTGCGCGTCGAACTCGACAAGACGTTGTGGAATCTGCACTTGAGCGGCCCGGTCGGCAGCCCGACGATAACGACACAGTGAGGACCTCTACAGTGGACGGCACCAGCAAAACTCCAGGGTCAACCACCGCACGGCGGCGCACCGGCGCCAGCGCGAGGCATGCGCTTGCCGCCTGCACGGCCCTTCTGTGCTGTGTGCTCGCGATATGCACGATTCTTCCAACTTTCGCACAGCAACCTCCGAAACATCCCGTCCACGGTCCGCACCCCCCCCTGCGCCGGGGCCCCCACGGCCGTCCGCCGTTCCGGCGTCCTCCCCTTCCCCACCGCCCATACAGACGCACGCCAGCAAACGCACCCGCCTCCGCGACCGGCACCACCACGTCCCCGCCTTCGCAGATCCTCGACCGCGTCACCCAGGCGACGATGCGCCAGGAAGGCGTAAAGCTCAACTTCGAAGACATCGACATCAAGACACTGGCGCGTCTCATAGGCCAGATCACCGGCCGCACCATCGTCCTTGACCAGAAAGTTGTGGGCAAGGTGACGCTCGTGTCTCCCTATCGCGTCTATCCGGACGAAGCATGGGAGATGTTCGTATCCGCGCTCGACGCCTACGGATTCGGCGTGGAGCACGTCGACGGCGTCTACCGCGTCTCCCCCACCAAGGTGGTGTTGCAGCGGAACCTCGGCACGCGCACCCTGGTCGCCGTCATCAAGTTCAACAACATTTCGGGTGACCAGGCAGCGAATGCACTGCGCCCGATGCTCTCCGAGGGCGGCAGCGTCACCTCCATCCCGAATTCCAACCTCGTCGTCGTGATGGACGACGCCCGAACCATCCGCAAGCTCGTGGTCATCGCGCGTCGCATCGATCATTCGATTGATCGTCCCACCCTTCGCATCTACTACCCGAGAAAGGTCCTGGCCTCAGAGCTGCTCAAGAACCTCCAGGTTCTGCTGCCCAATCACGTAAAGGTCAGGATGACCGTCAACAAGCGCACCAACGCGCTGATGGTGCTGGCCATGCCCAAGCAACACCGCCTGATCTCGCGCATCATCATGAGCCTCGAACGTCGCCAGCAGTACGTTGCGGAGGCCCCACGCTACTACGTGTACTATCTGCACAATGCGCAGTCTGACGATCTGGCCAAGATTCTCAGCCAGATGCTCGCGGAACGCCAGCGCATCGAGAAGCAGGCCGCGGCGGCCGGCATCCAGACCGCTCCCGCCGGCGTCAACGCCACCACAAACGGCATCCAGGCGCCGCACGCAATGCCCTCGCTCGCCGGCCGAAACGCGAGCCAGGCCGTTGAACCATCGCGCGAAACACCCAGCGCACCCGCGCCGTTCCAGATGGGCGCCACCACAAGGACCCCCGAAAGTAATTTTCCGATCACCCAGGCCCAGGAAGCCCTCAAGGCCGGGGGATTCACCTCTGCAAAGGTCTCTTCCGACCCCAGCAACAACGCCCTCATCTTCTACATGACGACGAGCGAGTACACAGACGTCCGCCGTCTCGTACAGAAGCTCGACATCCCGCAGAAGCAGGTGCTCGTGTCAGCGGTCATCGCCGAAGTGTCCCCGAAGAAGGTTGACACGCAGGGCGTCGTCTGGCAGATTCTGAGCAAGCAGGGCGTCATCGTCGGACAGGGCGCGGGCCAGTCGCTTCCTCAACTGCTCCAGACGCTGGCGACCGGAAACTTCGTGGTCGGCAGCGTCGACCCCACCACCACCAGCATCAACGTCAACGGACAGACGGTTCAGTTCCCGAACAACTACGCACTCCTGAACTTCCTCACCACGACCACTGATTTCAGCCTGCTCGCCAGTCCGCGCCTCCTGACCCACAACCACAAGGAAGCCAGCATCAACGTGGGTACCGTGGAACCGTTCGCCACCGGCGTGAAGTTCGATATCAACGGTCAGCCGATTGTCAACTTCGACTATCGCGACATCGGCCTCGACCTCAAGCTGAAACCGGACATCAGTGAAGGTGACGTCGTGAACCTGCAGGTTCATACCAGCCTCCAGGAAGTCACGGGCACGTTTACCACAGGCGCGGGCACCTCGGCCGTATCGGTTCCCATCGTGTCCAAGCGCGAAGTCAATACCAACGTCAGTCTCGAAGATGGCCAGATGCTCATCATCGGCGGTCTGGTCAATCGCAGCACCCTGCGCAGCATCAGCAAGGTGCCCATCCTCGGCGACATCCCCTGGCTGGGCGACCTGCTCTTCAGCCAGAAGAACACGACGGTTCAGAAGACCACGCTCTTCATCTTCCTGACCCCCCACATCATCGACACGCCGCAGAAGCTCCGAGAAGTCAACCAGGAATACGACCAGCTCTTCGAACGCGAGA
>JAJXVI010000662.1 GCA_021782195.1 bacterium
CTCGAGAACTGGAGCGGAACCCCGCGAAGCGTCTGGACATTCATACTCGACAACAACACGGTCACATTCCAGAATCTGCTCCCCATCCACCAGGCGCGAGTCGAAACGATAGCGCGCTGGCGAGGTGAGACGCCCACCAACCCGCAGATTCCGGATGCGGCACTCGTCCCGCAGAACATGCTCCACCCGGCACAGACCCTGGCCCGAAGCTACGGCAAGCCGTTCCACAGAGTTCCGCTCGGAATCTCCTCCATCTCATCCTTCTGAGAACAGGCTCTCATTGAGACGCCTTGCCCTATCCCTGCAACTGTGGCTAGAATAGAGCGAATGTCGGAGCAAAGTTCATCCCCCCAAGAGCCTGCCCGGTCACTCCGCACTGAACTGTGGAGGACCCTCGCCGCAACTGCGGTTTTTTTCGTGATTGCCATGTGGTGCATGCGATCGGTTCTCCCTCACTGGCACGAGGCCTACGCGGGAGGAGGCGAACTCGAGGGGTGGTTGTGGCGATACTGGTGGATGAAACGGCTCATTGTAGGAGCCTTCCACCACGCGTCCCTGGCATACACCATGCACGTAGCACTGGTCAGTGGGTCCTATCCGCAAACGGGCAACGTCATGGACCTGCAATGGCTATCCATGCCGCTCCAGGCCATTTTCGGCAGCCCCGACTACTACAACGTCAAGATCGTCATCGTCCTCGTTCTGAACGCGCTGGCAGGTTACTGGCTCGGACGCATCCTGGTCGAGGACTGGGCAGCCTCAGTACTCTGCGGTTTCGTCTTTGCATTTGGCGCCTACGTTCTGTTGGAGGTGGAGACCGGGCGGGTGCGACAGGCGCTCGTGTTCCCTCTGGCCCTCTACGCAATCACCATGGTGCGCATGTACTCGGCACGTGCTCCACTCATCGCGGCCGTCCTTGCGGGACTTGCAGCGGGCCTGTGCTCGTCCGTCTATCTTTATTACGGAATGTGCGCCGTCTTCATCACGATGATGTGGCTGGTCTGGGCGGGATGTCCGGCATCTGTCGCGGAAGACGGCTCTCGCCGCGCACGTCGAGAAGCCTGGCGCGCTCGTCTCTCCTACGGATCGCTATGCACCGTGGCCGTCGTCGGACTCGGTTTTTCCATGGCCTGGAATGCGTCGGTGCGGGGGGTTCTCGTCTGCACCTTTCTGATGCTGGCCGCACTGATGACCTTGATTGTCTGGCGTGACGGAACCATCCGCCTCCAGCAGTTGTTTGTGCTGGCTACAGTCGCTTTCCTCACGTCCTTGCCATACTCGACCTGGTACGTGGAGCAGGCCTTCGTACGACACCAGGCACTGCCAGAGGTCTCCTGGTCAAGTACCTTTCCACCGCTTGAGACTTTGATCAATCCCCCTCACAACGTGCACACTTCCAACAACGCACTGGGAAATTCACTGCAACGCTTTGCGGATGACTCCGTCAGCTACGACTTCCCTTTCAACATCAACTACCGTCGCGCCGCTCCCGTGGTTGTCACCGTGATCGTGCTGGGCGGACTTCTCCTGTTCAGACGCCGCCCCTGGCTTTGGGTTGCCATCATGATGGGCGGCTACATCCTCAGCCTCGGACCGTACCTGAGAGCCGGTACCTATCAGACATACCTCTTCCAACCCGGGGGACTGGAACTGCCACAGGCGTGGTTCTTCAAGTACGTCCCCTATTTTTCACGCCTGTTCTCGCCCATCCGAATGGAAGCCATGTTTCTGTTGGGCTTTGCGGTCATTGCCGCGTGGTCAGCCACGCACATTTTTCGCGCACTGCGCCTTGCGAAGTGGCAGCGCGTGGCATTCGTCACGGTCGTTGTGCTTCTTTCCCTCGCCCAGATGAAACGTGACGGGCAGGCGCCGTTGAGCTACACGGTCGTTCGTATCCCGGCGGTCTATCGCTGGTTGCGTCACACGCATGCGGCCGGTATCGTGGAACTCCCACTGCGAGAAGGAGACTACGCGAACTACTACCAGATCTTTCACAGAAAGCGTGTTCTCGACGGTTGGGCCACCGCAAGCCTGCCGCGACATTTCCCGACTTCATACACACGCTGGCTTGCAGAAGCTCCCAACCTCGACCAGAACGGCGAAAACTCGTTTCTACGCTTCTTGCGAGCCACCAATGCCGGACCGACACGACCGCTCCTGCCGTGGCAGCCAGCCGATCTCGCCGCATTGCCCGCCGCGGGCTATCGTTATGCCGTGCTCCACGAACGAGGCTGCTTCATCTGCAAGGGCCCCGACGGGCACGCTCAGTACGTGTGGATGCGAAATCTGCTCGACCAGATCCTCGGTCCGCCGGTCAAAGTCTCATCAGAGCACATCTCTGAGCACTGGGGCAATACCGTGCCACGCGACGCCCACGGCCTGTATGTATACGAGATAGCCGTGTATGACCTGGAAAAGTTTGCGCACACGCCATCGCGTCAGAAGGCCGTACTACGTCAGGGTCAGCCGCTGCACTGAACGTCGGGACACGCGCGGGCGAGATTGCAGGCACACGCAAAATGGCGCGCTGGCGAAGTTGCTCGAAACTCAACGGCCCTGAAACGCCTCAGCAGCCCTGACCCCGCGGCGTTGGCGCTAGATGCGACGCCGGCGGGGAGGAACCCGCCGATCTCCTCGCACCGGAACGGGGA
>JAJXVI010000663.1 GCA_021782195.1 bacterium
GATGATGGCGGCATCTGTTTTGCGCCCGACGGAAGCGCGGTTCGTGCTTGCGCTCCACGAAACGATTCTGTGGCGGGCGTGGCGTGCGTGGCGGGCGCATGGCGCGTGGTGGAATGATGGTCGGCCTCGCTGCTCGCCACTTGCTCCTGGGTGGGCACGGCCCCGCTCGAGGGTACGGGTCGCGCGTCTGCTGCTTCGCGCGTTGCAGTCTGTGGCTTCTCGTTGAGCAACTCAAGGCTCGGACGCGGGGCCGGTGACACCGCTTCACGGCCATCGCGTTTGTCGAGGGTACCCTGGGTCCCAGGCGATGCGGAGGCGTCTGTCGCCGGCAGTTCGATCGGTGTGGGCAGCTCGATCGGTGCGGACGGTCGGCGGGTCCGGGCTCTTTGCGCGCGTGCGGGTGCACTCGGGACCGCGTCGCGTGCATCAGTGATCGGAGCTTCGGAGGGATCGGGGGACGTTCGTGCGCCCGCCGCGGAAGCCTTCGACTGCGTCTCGCTGGCGGTGTCGGTGACCGTCTCGGGTTTGGGAGCAGACTCGAGCGCGGCGGCGTCAGGGGGGGAAGACACGCGTTTTCGGGTGCTTCGGACGGTCTTCGCGGGGGGGGCATCGGACGCCGGCGAGGGCGTCTCGGCGAGCTCACCGGTGTCGGCGCTTGCCGGGGTGCGTTTGCGCGTGGTGCGTTTCGCGCGGGTGGTCGGTGGTGGCGAGTCGTCGCCTGGTGTTGAGGACGGCACGCCGGCTTCGACCGGTGGCGCGTGTGACGTGGACGGGGAGGCCGGTTCATCGGAGGACGGGAAAGCGTCGGTGCGCAGCACGATTTCGGGCCCCTGCGAGAAAGCGGATGCGTTGCTGACGCGGGATCGGGGGTGGGGGCGATGGGGTGTCGCGTCGAGGGTGCTCGACTGGGCATTGGTGGATTCTGGCGTCGTCGTGTCTGACGGGGTGTTGGCGGTTCTGGCGGGATCCGTGGGGGAACCGTCGGAGGTCTGTGGGGTGTCTTTCTGCTTCCGGGGGCGTTTCACTGGCGCCACATCCTGGGTGGTCTGGTTCAAGGCAGTCCTCTTCTCAGTGCGTGCTTCGTTCAGGGTTCGGTCAGCCTGTGGTTTTTCAATGCGGTGAACGGTGGTTGCGGGCCCTGGCGGGGACGCCGGTCTGGGGCGCGGTGGCGGGAGGGGCGCCACGGGTCGTTCGGGTTCAGGTGTGGCGGTGCGTGGGACCTCGACCTGCATGGCCTGCTTGAGGACGGCTTCGCGGTCAGGCGAAGTAGAGTTCTCAGGAACGAGGCTTCCGAGCACGCCGTTTACAAATCTCGCGGAGTCCTCGTCTCCATACTCACGTGCCAGTTCAATCGCTTCGTTGATGGAGACGGCGGCAGGGATGTCTGCGCGAAAAAGCATCTCGTGAATTGCCAACCGAAGTACGGTGCGGTCAACGCGACCCAGTCTCTCGAACTTCCAGTTCACTGCTCGCGACGCGATGACCCGGTCAATGATCTTCTGCTGCTTCCAGGTTTCCGTTACCGCTTCCTGCACATACTCTCGTGCTTCAGGGTTCGAGACGTCTTCCAGCACGTTTTCGATTGCGATTTCAATCGGATGGTGACCGACGTCCATCTGGAACAGTGCGTGCATTGCCAGGGTTCGGGCTTCACGCCGAGTGGTCATGTTCTGTCTCCTGTGTCGGTTCGAGTGGGTGGTCGGCCAGATCAGGCCTCACCCACCGGCAGGGGCGGGCGCACCACGGTCTCCACGAACGTAGTGTCGAAGTGGTTCTGGCGATACAACGGATGATTCACGATGAACCGCAGAAATGCGCTCGTGGTGTGTACGCCGTCGATACGAAGCTCGAGCAGGGCGCGGTTCATGCGGGAAAGTGCCTCTTCACGGGAGTTGCCGCACGCCACCAGTTTGCCGAGAAGGGAATCATAGTAGGGTGCGACCACGTAGTCAGTCTCGATATGCGTATCGAAACGAAGGCCGGGCCCCCCGGGGAGGTGGAGTCGTTCCACTTTCCCGGTGCAGGGGGAGAAACTGTTCTCAGGATTCTCAGCGTTGATGCGACACTCCACCGCGTGTCCGCGTATCTGGATGTCGGCCTGTGTCAGGCGCAGCGGTAGTCCGGCTGCGACGCGAATCTGTTCTTTGACGAGATCCACGCCGGTAACCATTTCAGTCACGGCGTGTTCGACCTGGATCCGCGTGTTCATCTCCAGGAAATAGAAGGTTCCGTCACGCTGGTCGAGGAGGAACTCCACCGTTCCTGCACTCTCGTATCCCACGGCACGTGCGCCTCGAATGGCGGCGTCACCCATTCGGGCCCTCAAGTCGTCCGTCACGATTTCCGATGGGGCCTCTTCGAGAAGTTTCTGGTTGCGACGTTGTACCGAGCAGTCTCTCTCTCCGAGATGGATCATCTGGCCGCACTGGTCCGCGAGTATCTGGATCTCGATGTGGCGCGCTCTGGGCAGGAATTTCTCAAGGTAGACCCGGTCGTCGCCGAAAGCAGCCTGCGCTTCGGCCTGTGCGGTTTGCAGGGCACGCTTCAGTTCCGCGGCATTCGACACGATGCGCATGCCTTTTCCGCCGCCCCCGGCAGTGGCTTTGATGAGGAGTGGATACCCGCAGGTTTGTGCGAATTCGAGCG
>JAJXVI010000664.1 GCA_021782195.1 bacterium
CTACTTTCCCTTCACCGAACCAAGCGCTGAGATGGCCATTGACTGTTTCGCCTGCGAAGGGGCCGGATGCCGTATCTGCAAGCACAGCGGCTGGATCGAAATCCTGGGAAGCGGAATGGTGCACCCGAACGTGCTCGAAAAAGTTGGCTACGACAGTGAGAAGTATACCGGCTTCGCGTTCGGAATGGGCGTGGAGCGTATCGCCATGCTGGCCCACGACATCGACGACATTCGTCTGTTCTTTGAAAACGACGTGCGCTTCCTGCGCCAGTTCTGATATTTTTCGGAGGCCTATCTCGTGAAAGTACCGTTCCACTGGCTCAACGAGTACGTCGATCTCAGCGACGTCACCCCGCAGCAACTTGCCGCCAGGCTCAACTCCGTGGGAGTGCTGGTCGAGCAGATCGAAGATCGTAATCCGGGCATCACGAATGTCGTCGTCGGACACATTCGCTCCCTGGCCCCTCACCCGAACGCGGATCGTCTCCGAGTTGCCCAGGTCGACGTTGGAGGCGAACGTCTTCTGCAGATCGTCACCGGGGCGACCAACGTTGAACAGGGCAGCGTCATCCCAGTCGCCCTCATCGGTGCAAAGCTGGCCGGAGGGAAGCAGATCAAGCATTCAAAGTTGCGCGGGCTCGAAAGCGAGGGCATGATGTGCTCGGCTGACGAACTCGGCATCCCTGGCAAGGACCTGCCGGTGGAACAGCGCGAAGGTGTGCTTCTCTTCCTTGCGTCCACCCCTCCCGGCGCCGACGCGCTTGAACTGCTGGGCATCAATGAGGTCGTCCTTCATCTGGAGCCGTTTGCCAATCGCCCGGACACATTGAGCATGCTGGGCATCGCTCGTGAGACTGCGGCCGCGTTGGGGAGACCCATGCGTCCCATCCCCACGGATCTCCAGGAGTCGCAGGCCGAGTCCACCGATCGTCGCGTGGCCGTCGAGGTGGTCGACTCGGCGCTCTGTTCACGCTATACGGCCCGTATCGTCGAAGGCGTCAAAGTGGAGGCCACGCCCCTGTGGATGAGCGGTCGCCTGCACGCTGCAGGGTTGCGCTCGGTCAACAACGTGGTTGACATCACGAACTACGTCATGCTTGAGACGGGGCAACCGCTCCACGCGTTCGACCTGAACCGCCTGACCGGCAACCGCATTGCGGTGCGACCGGCCGCTTCTCACGAGCGTCTCGTGGCAATCGACGGGACCGACTGCAAACTGGATGAACGCACCCTCGTCATCGCCGACGAAGCCGGACCGGTCGCGATTGCGGGTGTCATGGGCGGCCTTCACTCCGAGGTCTCCTTGCAGACCACCACCATTCTTCTTGAAGCGGCCACCTTCAACGCTGCCTCCGTACGCCGTACCTCCACGAGACACGTCATGCGCAGCGAGTCATCACGTCGCTTTGAGAAAGGGCTTGACTGGCACGGCGGCGACTTTGCCTCACGTCGCGCAGCATTCCTGCTGGCCACCATCTGCGGCGGAAAGGTCGCCCCAGGGATGGCCTCGGCAGGGCTGAACGCGCCTTCGCAGGTCTCCGTCGTCGTGCGTACCGCGCGCATCGACGGCGTTTTGGGGACACACGTGCCCCCTGATCGCGTGGAAGCGATTCTCCGCTCGCTTGGCTTTGAGGTCGTGCCCCTTTCTCCCGGTCAGTTGCAGGTGAAGGTACCCACCTGGCGTTCGGATGTGCGCCGTGAGGTCGACCTGATTGAAGAAATTGCTCGCCACCACGGTTACGACAACATTCCCGCCAGCCTGCCCCGTGGGGTGACGTTGCCCGGGCGCACGCACGCCATCGACCGCGAGGAAGAGAATATTCGTGATATTCTTGCGGGCATTGGTCTTTATGAGGCCATCACGCTCTCCCTCCTTGCGCCCCAGGCTTACGAGAGACTGCGCTGGGAGAGCGATCGCGACCTCCAGATCGTCAATCCCCTGGTGGCCGACCAGGGCCAGATGCGCACCACGCTGATCCCTCATCTGGTCGCGGCGGCCTGTCACAATCTGCGCGTTCGTGCGGAAAGCGTTCGCCTGTTCGAGCTTTCAAAGGTGTACACCGCATCGACTTCGTCCTCCCCGACGGCCGCTTCCAGCGCATCGACCGCCAGTGACGGGTCCCACCTTCCGCCAGGCGGTGCTGCCGTGTCGGAGGCGCGGCGTGTCGCTGTTGTCATGGCCGGACCCCAGATCGACTTCTTTGCCATGAAGGCGGTCGTGGCTTCCCTGTTCAACCGTCTGGGCATCTCTGTAAATACCATCCGTCCGGAAGGGGCGGTACGTCCCACGCTCCATCCAGGGAAGGTTGCGACGCTCAAAGCCCCGGGTTGTGAACAGGCAATCGGCTTTCTTGGCGCACTCCACCCGGCAGTGCTGGCCGATCTCGACGTGGAGCGCGAGATCATCGTGGCCGAGATTGACCTTGATGCCGTCCTTGCACTTCGGGCAAGCGCCGGCGCGGTTGGGTATCGGCCCGTCTCCCGTTATCCGGAGGTGCAGCGGGATCTCGCACTCACTGTGTCAGAGGACGTTCTCTGCGGGGACGTCGAATCAGTGATGGTAGCGGTGGCCGGTCAGAACCTGACCGGGGTTCGCTGCTTCGACGTCTACCGGGGTCCGCAGATTCCGGAAGGTCACAA
>JAJXVI010000665.1 GCA_021782195.1 bacterium
GGCACGGGGGGCGTTGCCGGCGCGGGCACCGTTGCCGGCACGGGGGGGGTTGCCGGCGCGGGCCTCTTCGCCCGCACGGAAGCGGGCACCGTTGCCTGCACGGGAAACGGAGTCTCCAGCAACGCGAGAAAATCGGTCGCCGACTGCGGGCGGCGCGTCGCATCCATTTCCATGCCGCGCATCACGGCGTCGGCCACCCGGTCGCTCACCCGGGCGCCCGCCTGCCGCGGATCCACCGAAAGCGACGTGTACATGCGGTCAGGAGCATCCGGCGGGTCGCCCCCCGTCAGGAGGCAGTACAGCATGGCGCTCAACGAGTAGATATCTGAATATGGCCCGCCGGGTGCTCTCTTCGAATACTGCTCCAGTGGCGCGTAGCCCGGCGTCAGCACCACGGACTGCGTGCGCGAAACACCCGCGACAAATTCCCGAGCCGCTCCGAAGTCGATCAGCACCACGCGCTCGCCGGGCGTCCCCACGCCCACGTTAGACGCGCCGCCATCATCCGCCGGTGCGCTCCATCCCCCCCGGGGCGCCCCCGCACCGTCCACCACCATCACGTTGGCCGGCTTGAGGTCGCGGTGGAGCAGTCCGCCCGCGTGCACGACGGCAAGGGCTTGCGCCACGCGTCGCACGTACCCGACGGCCTCCGCTTCCGCCATCACGCCGCCGCGCGCAACCCGCACGTCGTGGAGGGAGCGTCCGCTCAAATATTCCATCACGAGGTACGCAGTATCGTTCTCCTCAAACGCCCCGTGGATTCGCACGATGCCGGGGTGCTCAAAATGCGCAAGACTCTCCCCCTCCATCTTGAAGTGATCGCGCGCCTTTCCGAACGCGTCGAGCGTCCAGCCCCCGCTCAGCACGACCGTCGAAGACGACCGCGCGCACCCCGCGGGGAAGAGTTCCTTGATCGCCACCAACCGCCCGCCCAGGTTGGTGTCTCTCCCGAGGTAGGTCAACCCGAAACCACCACTGCCAAGCAGGCGCTCGATGCGGTAGGTGCCGCGCAGGAGTGTCGTTCCCGCGGCCAGGGCGTGCGGATTTCCGCTCGCGCCAAATGCAACGCCACACGTCGCGCACCGTGCGACGCCGTCAGGATTTGCCGCACCACAAACAGCACAATTCAACACAGTGATTTCCTCCGCACCCGTTGCGGCGTGCCCGTTGCGGCGTAACCGCGACGGCAAAGCACGCGCGCTACAAAAATTCCGCCGCCGCGTCACGCCTGCCCCCCAGAAAAAGCCGAAAGGCAACGCCCACCCACAAAGACAGCCGACCGCCACCTTCCGCCATGCGGCAATCCCCCGCCTCGTCGGCAGGCCCTCGCTTGATAGATTCGCCTCTCTCGGAGCTCCCCCTCTATGAAAGGTAGCGACTCGGGGTTCTGTCCGCACGTCACCGGGCGCCCTTTCGGGCGCGACAGTGTGGAGAAGCAGAACCGGAGATCGCTCAGACGCGACCGAGCCTGGCCCCGATGTGCCCACGGCAGGAACAAAATGTGGGGCACAGGAATCTTTATCCACATCGTGCTTTTTCGGGCTATACACCGCTGGGCCAGGCGCCAGGGCGCAGGGAGAGGCACGAGCCGGCGGCGGGGGCTGTCCGGCTTTCTCAATCATCACTGCAGGAGGGCACAGTCATGGCCATGGGCGTCGACCAGCTCATCGCAACCGCGACGCAAAAGGCGGATGAAATGGACCAGGCGAGCCAGAAGAGTACGGCCGCACTGAAATCCATCGAGGAACAGCTCGCGTCATTACAGACGCAGGTACAACAGGCTGTCGACGAAGCGCAGGCAGCCTTCCAGCAAACCCAGGGGCAGATTGACAACGTGGGGGAGCAGATGCAGAAGGAGTTTGCGCAACTCCAGCAGGGCCTCCAGAGCGTGGCGGAGCGGTCCGGACAGATGCAGAGTCAGTGCCAGAGCCAGTTCGAGCAACTGACCGGACCCATCCAGGGGCTCACGTCACAGGCCGAACAGGCATCCGCCGGGGTCAACAAACACGTCTCACAGGTCGAGTCACAGCTCAACGAGATCGTTTCACGCGCACAACAACTCGTGAGCACCCTCTCGGGAATGTCTTCCCAGGTGGGTCAGGGCATCACCGGCTTCGGGAACGACTCCGAAAGCGCAAGCAACCTCCTCAACAATGCCACTCAGGGACTCGGCGGCTCCTACCAGTCGTTTGGCAGTGGCCTGCAGTCGTTGACGAGTCAGCTCGAACAGGCCTTCGGAACGGCCAGCTCTTCCACGCAGTCTTCCTACTCCCAGCTTCAAGACGGGGTCAACTCGGCGTCGTCGCAAACCCAGAACACCGTGTCCCAGATCATCGGAAGCGACGCGCCCGCTCAGTTCCAGCAACTGGCCAGCACACTCACCGAACTCGTGCAGACCCTCGGAGGGAAGGCCCAGGAAGCGCACGACACGACATCGGGTTCCAGCGGAGGGGTCGGGGAGATCATCGACAAGCTGAGCACGGTGCTCAACACGCTCGAACCGGTCATCAAGCTGGTCGAGATGCTCGGTCCATTTCTCTGAACACGAACCGCAAATCATCGCAACCGCGACTCCACGACACCTCCACCGACACGCCAGAGACCGTCGCGCCGAACCGGGCGGAACTCGTCGCGACTGA
>JAJXVI010000666.1 GCA_021782195.1 bacterium
GATTTGGTACGACGCAAAAAATCGGCTTGGGCTTTGCCGCGCCCCTCCGCGACCGCCTCGGCTAAGTTCGCGAAGATGACGGTAAACCAGAGCCACGCCGCAATCGCAAGGTCCGCCGGGATCGCCTCAAGGAGAGTGGCAGCCGCTGAAGATCACGAAGAAAGATGTCGCCCGCGTCTACGAGGGACCGCGGAATCCGTTAGCGCCAGGCCTGCGAATGTCCTAAAGCATTCTGGAGTAGTTGGTTACGCGCCGTGCTCTCCCGGGATTGCTGGCAACTCTTCCTGCTCGCCTCGGACAGCTGCCATTGCCCAGACGAGAAGCAATTCCACCATCGTGAAGCCGACAAGATCGTACAGCCGCACTGCATTGACTTCCGAGGGGGTGATGTTGGTCAGCCGTGCCTGATTACGTATCAGTTCGATCATCTGCTGAAAGATGATGAAGCCATCGATCATCCCCACGAGGAACGTGATGAACAGAGCGGCCGTGGCCCCCCCGAGGTAGGCCGTTTCAATGACCGGGAGACCGCACGCCAGCAGGATTCCATCCATGCCGCACAACCAGGTAACGACGGCGCCCGTGGCAATATCGAGTCCGACCAGCAGATACAGCATGATCGGTTGCTCGATGACCCGCATGAGAATGACGGATGCGAAGAGGTGATATACGCACAGCCCCAGCGCGACAGCCCATCCCAGCCCCTGGAACGGCCCCCACGAGGGGCTGAGTCGCGAGTTGTCAATGTAGATGAAAATGAGGCACAGGATCAAAGAAAGCCAGCGGAAGCCAGTCAGGAACGACCGGATACGGGGTGAGCCGGCGAAACCGTTGCCTTGCTTGCGCGCCATCCATCCCTCATTTCGTGCAGACATCGGGAAGAGCGAGTCCGGTGTTCGCTCTTCGGGCGTTCTCCCCCTCCGCGCCGAGTGCCCCGGAGAGCAACGGCGGAGGGGATCTGGCGGGCTCTTACGAGCGCTGCCCGGTCGTGCGCCGTGTCAGTGTCGTCGGGGAAAGCGATGCCGCTGCCGAGCGATCAAGCAACCAGACAAGAGAGCCTGTCGAGGGCTGGATGCCCTGGGAAGGATAGTTCAGCGGATCATACGGGCCTTCCAGGACCTGCTGTACCGGACTTGCCTTGGCGTCGCCGCTGACGAGGAACACGACGGTTGCCGCGGCGTTGATCAGACGATACGTGAACGTCAGCCTCTCAGTCTTCAACTTCTCGACGTGGTTGGCTACGACCAGCGCGTGACCCTCGTAGAGGGCGGTTGATCCTGGGAAGAGCGACGCCGTGTGGCCGTCGTCGCCCATGCCGAGATGAATCAGGTCAATACCGGGGACACCGTTGGGGTCGTTGAAAAGTTCGCGGATTTCGTGTTCGTACTGCTCTGCAGCCTCGGATAGCGAAGAGGACTCCCCGCGGAGCCGGTGGACATTGACAGCCGGAATCGGCACGTGCGACAGGAGACTTTCTCGGGCCATCCGATAGTTGCTCTGTTCGTTGTCGGGTGGGACGGATCGTTCATCACCCCACAGAACGTGCAGATTGTCCCAGGGTACGCGAATTCGATACGGCTCTGTTGCAAGCAGGCTGTACATTCCGCGCGGGGTACTTCCACCAGAGAGCGCGACCACTGCACGTCCTCGTGCGGCAACAGCCGTCTGTACAGTCTGTACGAAGTGCTCGGCACCGAGGGTGCAGATTGCCTCGTAGTTTTCGGATACCTTCACTCGAATGTCGGCAGTTCGTTCCGGGGCGGTTGCGACTTTCATGGGCGTGATTGCTCCTTCCGGCGATTCCTGACCCTGGGTGAGTCGAATTCAGGCGTCGGGCCTGCTGAGGCTGCATCCGCGGGATGCGTTTGCAGACTGGCAGGGGCCGCGATTGGCAGACAGTCAGTCGGCGTCATTATCGTGCAGGACGAAGAGTGACTCGATGTCTTCAAGCTCCTGGCGCAGGTAGGGGGCTGCCTGCGCCACGGCATGGCGGACCCGGGCCTCACGCAGGCTCTCCAACAGTTCGAGCAGGCTTCCGAGGCCGCTCAGCAGCCGTTCAAAGCTTGCAGGTAGATGGTGGGGATCGATGTCTTCCAGTCGCTCGATTTCGCTCAGCAGGTAGAGTTCGAGGCTTTCAATGTCGGGTTCCAGTGACTCGGAGGAGTTTTCCACGAGCGCACGGTCCAACAACACACGAAAGCTTCGACAGCACGCAAGCTCAGAGGATGAAACGGCTCAGGTCCTCGTCTTTCACAATACTTTCCAACCGCTCGCGCACGTAGGTGCGGTCGACCTTGAGCTCGTTTGGAGCTTCGTCTGGAGCGTCGAACGACACGTCCTCAAGCACCTTCTCGAGTATCGTATGCAGTCGTCTTGCGCCGATGTTCTCTGTCTGTTCATTGACGTGCTGGGCAAGTCGCGCAATTTCCTCGACGCAGTCGTCGGTGAAGTCGACGGTGACTCCCTCGGTTCCAAGAAGACCGGCATATTGCTTGATGAGCGCATTTTCCGGTTCACGGAGGATGCGTACAAAATCTTCGCGACCGAGTGATTCGAGTTCAACCCGAATGGGGAAGCGCCCCTGAAGTTCAGGAATCAGGTCAGATGGTTTTGATACGTGGAACGCACCTGCTGCGAT